>JBPCPR010000160.1:0-4448 GCA_050998925.1 Gaiellaceae bacterium | reverse complement strand
CTCGAGGGGCTCGCGTGGGAGGAGTTCCGGAGCGCAGGATTGGCGAAGCTATTCGTGGACAAGATCGCGATCGTGGTGCCTGCCTACAACGAGGCCGACAACGTCGCCTCGGTGATCAAGCTGATCCCGCCCCAGGCCTGCGGGATCGAGACCGCGGTGCTCGTGGTCGACGACGGGTCGCGAGACGGAACGGCCGACGTCGCCGCTGGATCAGGGGCCGTCGTCGCCAGGCACGTCATCAACCGTGGCGGTGGCGCGGCCCTGCGAACGGGCTACCGCCTGATGTCGGAGTCCGGCGCCAGGATCGTCGTGACCCTCGACGCCGACGGGCAGCACATCCCCGCCGAGATGGAGCGGCTCGTCAAGCCCATCCTCGACGGCGAGGTCGACATGGCGCACGGCTCGAGGGTCCTCGGCGACGCAGACCCCAATTCTCGCTCGCGGGAGCTGGGCATCGTGTTCTTCAACAAGGTCGTCTCGTTCATCACCCGCACGAAGGTCTCGGACTGCTCCAACGGCTACCGCGCGGTTCGCACCGCGGTCCTCCCCCAGCTCGTCCTGCGCCAGGAGCAGTTCCACACCTCGGAGTTCATGATCGAGGCGATCAAGCGCGGTATCCCGGCCAAGGAGGTGCCGATCACGGTCCAGAAGAGGTTGCACGGGCACTCCAAAAAGCCGGCCGTCGTCCGCTACGGCCTGGGGTGCACGAACGCCATCGTGCGTACGTGGCTCCGATAGACCCGAGGGCGTCGGGGGCGGGACCGGGGATGGCGTTCCGGGTCAGAGAACCGCACGGCAACCGAACAGGACTGCCCCTGCCCACCATCCCCGGCCCCACCCACAACACGCACGGGTCTTCCGAACCCAGGCGGACGAGCTACTCGGTGGCCCGCAGCCGGAGCGACCTCGGCTGAGCATCCTGAAGGACGACCGAGCGTGTGGGTGCGGATCCGGGGGCGGTGGCCGGAGGCCGTCCTGTTCGGGTGCAGTGCGGTTCTCGGACTCCGGACGCCGCCCCCGGAGCAGTACCCGGACCCTCGAACGCCCTACTGGGGATAGCGCACAGGCTCGCCCTCGCGCGGGAAGTCCAGGTCTGTGCCGCACCGCGGGCAGACCTGGACGTACAGCTTCACGACGTTGTTGCAGGTCGTGCAGCGCCGCTCGGGCTCGTGCTTCTCGGAGCGGAACAGGATCACGGCGATCAGGCCGGCGAGGGGAAGGACTGTGCCGACCGCGAGCCAGATGAAGAATGAGGAGCCCTTGCCCCTGCCGATGATCCCCGTCGCAAGGCCGAAGCTGAGAGCGATCACGCCGTACTCGAGGCCCATGCGCTAGGGCTTGCCGACCGGGCGGTGGCTGCCGCCGGATTCGTACTGCTTCTCGCTGAGCGGGCGCGGGTGGCCGATGGAGCCGACCTCGGCCGTGTCGCGGGCGAAGGGAAGGCTGACGGTCCAGTCGATCACCGCCCGCACCTTGCGGAACAGGCCGGGGATCTGGCTCAGGTGGTAGCTGCGGGCCATCCACCACGCCAGGAAGCCCGAGATGGTGCGGTTCCCGATCCGCCCGACCGCCTTGTAGCGCCCGAGGTTCACGAAGGCCGTCTTGCTCGAGTAGGTGTAGCGCTTCGGCGGCTCGCCGCTGAGCGCGCCCGAAACGTTGCGGGCGACCAGATGCGCCTGTCTGATCCCGTGCTGGGCCGTCGGCGGAGCGAAGCTTCCCGACGGGTCCTGGACCGCCGCGCAGTCCCCTATCGCCCAGACACCCTGCATCCCCTGGACCCCCAGATGGTCGTCGACGAGCACACGACCCCGGTCGTCCAGCGGCACCGACAGGTTGGCGAGACTCGGGTGCGGCCTGACGCCCGCCGTCCAGACCACCGTCCGGGTCGGCACGCTCTCGCCGGTTGAGAGCCGGGCCGAGGTGGCGCCGACCTCTTTCAGCGTCGTGCCGAGGCGGATCTCGATCCCCCGCCCGCGCAGCTCGGAGACGGCATAGTCGGCGAGCTTCAGGTCGATCTCGGGCAGCACGCGGTCCATCGCCTCGACCAGGATCCAGCGCATCCCGTGCAGGCGCGCGCGGGGGTAGCGGTCCATCGCGTCCGCCGCAAAGTCCTGAAGCTCGGCCAGGGCCTCGAGCCCCGCATAGCCGCCGCCGACGAATACGTAGGTGAGGAGCTCCTCGCGCCGGGCTGGGTCCTCGCTCGCGTTGGCCGACTCGAGCGTCTCGATGACGTGGTTCCGCAGCCAGATCGCGTCGGCGAGCCCCTTGAAGCCGATCGCATGCTCGTCGAGGCCCGGCACGGGCACCGTGCGCGAGACCGAGCCGACCGCCAGCACCAGCTGGTCGTAAAGGAGCTCCTCGGCCTCGCCGTCGTGGCTGCGCAGCTCGACGGTGCGGGCCGCGGGGTCGTGGGCGTCGATCGCCCCCAACCGAAGGTGGGTCCGCTTGAGGATCTCGCGCAGCGGAGTCACCACGTGGCGAGGCTCCAGCAGCCCGGCCGCGGCCTCGGGAAGGAACGGCGTGTAGAGCATGAAGTTGACGTCGTTGACGAGCGAGAGCCGAGCCGACTGCACCGGCAGCAGTTTTTCCAGGTCGTGAGCGCATGTCGACCCCGCGAACCCACCACCGGCGATGACGACGTTCCAGGCCATGGGCTCAGTATGACCGGCGCCGAGAGTTTGTAACAGCTTGTTACAAGCGGCTCAAACCGCTGGGCCGCGAAACTGCTCAGCTGGCTGGGGCGGGGCCCTCGCCGAACCGGTCGAGCATCTTCCAGGTGGCCTCTGTAAGGGCTTTCATCTGTCCCATGAGCTCTTCGTGGCGCGCCGCCAAATCGATGTTGAACCTCTCTATGCGGGTCCACATTTCGCGCATGAACTCGGAGTGCTCGCGGTCCCGCTCTTCCCAGCGCCTGTCGCGCTCCTCCCACCGCTCGTCGCGCGCATCCCAGCGCCGCACGAGCTCTTCCCATTCAGCCGGATCCATGCAACGGATTCTCCCACGGATCGCCGACGCGAGACTCGGCGCTTGTGCCTACTTCGCACCGAGTTTCTCCCGGATCAAGCGGTTGACCTCCCCCCCGTCGGCGCGGCCCTTGGTCTCCTTCATCACGCGGCCCATGATGCGGCCGGCCGCCTTCTGGTTGCCGCCCCGGACCGCTTCGGCGGCCTCGGGCTCGGCCTCGATGGCCGCCTCGACGACGGACTCCAGCGCGCCCGAGTCGGAAATCTGCGCCAGGCCCTCGCTCTCGACGATTGCGGCAGGGTCGCCGCCCTCCGCGATCAGCTTGGCCAGCACCTGCTTGCCGGCACCGTGCGAGACGGTCTTGCTCTCGACCAGGCCGGCGAGCACGGCCAGCGCCTCAGGAGTGGCCTTGGAGGCGAGCGGGTCGGCCTCCTCCCCGCCCTGGCGCAGCCCGGCGACGAGCTCGCCGCTGATCCAGTTGGCGATGGCCGTGGGCGATGCTCCGCCGTCGCCTTGCGCCGCCCTGAGCGCGCGCTCGAAGTACTCGCCCCAGGCCTCCTGGAACGCGAACGTGGTTGCGGCCTCCTCCGGGATCCCGGCCTCGTTCACGTAGCGGTCGCGCCGCGCGGCGGGCAGCTCCGGCAGCGCCTCGTGCGCCGCGCCGATCATCGCCTCGGTCGGCGCTACCGGAACCAGGTCGGGCTCGGGGAAGTACCGGTAATCGTGCGAGTACTCCTTCGAGCGCAGCGGAGTCAGCGATCCGTCCTGGGGGTCGTAGTGGAGCGTCTCCTGCTCGACGGCCTGGCCTGCGTCGAGCAGCCCGCGCTGGCGCTCGAGCTCGGCGTCGATACCGCGCTCGAGGAAGCGGGAGCTGTTCATGTTCTTGAGCTCGGTCTTGGTGCCGAGGGTGTCGCTGCCGGCGGGGCGCAGTGAGATGTTGCCGTCGACCCGCAGGCTGCCCTCCTCCATGTTGACGTCGGAGACGCCGAGCCGGCGCAGCGTCGCGCGCAGGAGCTGCGCGAACTCTCGCGCCCCCGCCGCTGACTTCAGCTCGGGCTCGGTGACGATCTCGACGAGGGGCGTCCCTCCGCGGTTGAAGTCGACGAGAGAGGCGCCCGAGCCGTGGATCCGGCCGGAACCCCCGGTGTGGATCAGCTTCGCCGCGTCCTCCTCGAGGTGGGCGCGGGTGATGCCGATTCCCCCGAACTCGCCCCGTCCGGCGAGCGGCAGGTCGAACTGGCTGATCTGGTAGCCCTTCGGCAGGTCGGGGTAGAAGTAGTTCTTGCGGGCGAAGACGGACCGCGGCGAGACCTCGCACTCGAGCGCCGCAGCGATCATCAGCCCGTAGTGGACGGCCTGCTCGTTGACCGTCGGCAGGGTGCCGGGATGGCCGAGGCAGACGGGGCAGGTGTGGACGTTCGGATCGTCACCAAAGCTCAACGCGCAACCGCAGAACATCTTCGTCTGGGTCGAAAGCTGAACGT
>JBPCPR010000076.1:0-5264 GCA_050998925.1 Gaiellaceae bacterium | reverse complement strand
CCGGGCGTCTTGGAAGGCGCTACCGGCCGGCCAATATACCGGAGCGAAACCTCAGGCCGAGCGGTCTACACCCAGCCGGCACCACTCGGCCGACGGTGGGCGGGTCCTGACTTCGGCCCAGATCGCGCCTGCCTCCTCGGCGGACAGAAGGTCGAGGGCGACCGCGTGCCGGGTCGCGGCGGCGACGCCGAGGACATGCTCGTCGAATCCTGCCTGCGGTGTCGAGGAGCGTTCGCAGGCACGAGCGAGCGCCTCTAGCCGGGTCTCGAGGAGGCGGGCGGTTCTGCCGTGACGAGGGTGGCGTCCCATCAGGCCTCAGTCGCACGCTCACGAAAGAGCGGAACTCTGAGCATCCAGGTAGGTAACACGTCGGGCCGGACGTTGACGGAGGTGCGGCGGTAGGGTGCCCGAACTCTTCGATGCTCCGAAACCTCGCTATTCGCCACGGTCTCGCGTCTCGAGGCGCCAAGTGGGAGCTGTACCGCCGGACGTTCCCCCCTCGGGTCGGCGAGCAGGTGCTCGACGTCGGGGTTTCCCACTACGAGACCCTCCCAGGCACGAACTACTTCCTGCACAACTATCCGCATCAGGATCAGGTAACGGGCGTGGGCGTCACCGATTTGAGCCCCCTCGAGGACGTCTATCCTGCGGCGCGCTTCGTGCAGGCGGACGGCCGAGAGCTCCCGTTCGAGGACGGTGAGTTCGGCGTCGTGCATTCGAACGCCGTCATCGAGCACGTCGGTCCCGACGCTGACCAAGCACGGTTCGCCGCGGAGCTCGTTCGGGTCGCGAGGGCGGGTTTCATCACGACTCCGAACCGTTGGTTTCCGTTCGAGCCGCACACCCACGTGCCACTACTCCACTGGCTCCCGCGGAGCCTGACTCTCGAGGGAATGCGGAGGCTGCGGGTGCGCGAGAGCTACGACATCTGGCTTCTCTCGCGGCGGCGCTTCCGCGGCCTCTTCCCCTCCGACGTCGAGACCGATGTGGTCGTCCAGCGGATCGCAGGTTGGCCGGCCACGATGATCCTGCTCTTTCGGAAGGACCCCGGAGCTAGAGGCCTGACGTGAAAGTTCGGCCGGGGCCAACCGTCAGGGGGCCAAGCGCTCGAGCGTCCAACCGCCGTCGCGGCGCTCGTAGCGGAAACGGTCGTGCAGACGATCCTCCCCGTGTTGCCAGAGCTCGATCCGATCCGGCCGGAGGCGGTAGCCGCCCCAGAACGGCGGCAACGGGATCTTCCGGCCCTCGTGCTCCCGGCCGAGCTCGCGCACTCGCTCCTCGAGGACCTCTCGACTCTCGATCGGCTCGCTCTGGCGGGAGGCCCAGGCACCGAGCTGACCGCCGCGAGGTCGCGTCCGGAAGTACTGCGCCGACTCCTGCTCGCTCACGCGCTCGACCGATCCCTCGACGCGGACCTGCCGTCCCAGGGGCTGCCAGTAGAGAACGAGCGCAGCCCAGGGGTTCGCGTCGAGCTCTCGACCCTTCCGGCTCTCGTAGTTCGTGTGGAAGACGAAGCCGGACGCCTCGACGCCGTGCAGCAGGACGATCCGCGCCGAGGGCCGTCCGTCCGCATCCGAAGTGGCCAGCGTCATGGCCTCGGGCAGCGGCGGGCCGAGAGCCCGAGCCTCGTCGAACCACCTCGCGAACTGCTCCATGGGATCGCCCGCGAAGTCTTCTTCGCGCAGGCGAACGGCATCGGCCATGGCGGAAGCCTAAGTAGTCGATCGCATTACAGATTCTTTACCGTGGGATCACCGGCGCCAGACCGTGTGCGGCGACACTTCGAGGAGCGAATGGCGACGCGCCGTCTCCTGGTGCTCTTCACGGTCGGGCTCACGCTCGTCGGGCTTACGTTCGGCTTCGCGCCTGCCGCCGAAGCTGGTCCGCCTCGAACGCTGTCCGCCGACAAGGACCTGGTCAACCTGAATCGTGGCCGGGGGGTGGCGAGGTTTTCGGGCAACGGCGTTCTCTGGGGCGGCTTCGCGCGAGGGAAGATCCGCGTCACCGACCTTCCCGGCGGGCCGCCGACGGAGATCAGGGTCTATGGAGCCGAGCGCGTGATCGTCGTGGACGCGATCACCCGTATCTACACCGGGCGCTACGTCAGGTTCAGCATCCACACGGGGCGATGGAAGGTCGCCATCACCGCGCGGGGCATCAACGCGAGCGCGGTCCTGCGAGGAGCCATGTGGCTCCGCGGTCCCGCCGGCACGTACGCGATCGAGGATTCGAGGGCACGGTCATGGCCGCTCGAGCTCACCCGATTCGCGCTCGGCGGGAAGACCGGCCGGGTTCTCTGACACCATAGGAGCAGAGCCCGTTGTCCCAGCAGTCGCGAAAACACCCGCTCATCCTGATCGTCGAGGACGAGACCAGCATCGCCTCGTTCGTCGCCATGTACCTGAAGAAAGCGGGATTCGAGGTCAAGGTGGCAGGCTCGGGGACGGACGCGCTCGCACGAGCGAGCGCCGACATCCCGGCGCTCATCATCCTCGACCTGATGCTGCCCGATCTGGACGGCATCGAGGTGTGCCGCCGGATCCGCCAGCGGTCCGACGTCCCGATCCTGATGCTGACGGCGCGCGACGACGACGTGGACAAGATCATCGGGCTGGAGGTCGGGGCCGACGACTACCTCACGAAGCCGTTCAATCCGCGTGAGCTAGTAGCGCGCGTGAAGTCGGTTCTCAGGCGGTCGGCGCCGAAGGAGCGGGAGCTCGAGAACGCGCTCCTCGAGCACGGACTGCTTCGGATCGACTCCGGCAGGCGTGAGGTCAGGGTGGGCGACGAGGAGATCCAGCTCGCACCCAAGGATTTCGACCTGCTGTGGGAGCTGCTTGACCATCGAGGCCTCGTGCTCACCCGCGACCAGCTCCTCGAGCGGGTCTGGGGGTATACCTTCGCCGGCGACACGCGTACCGTCGACGTACACGTCGGCCAGCTGCGCCGAAAGCTCGGAGACTCGTGTCCGATCGTCACGGTGTGGGGCGTCGGCTACAAGGTCTCGACCGAGTCGAAGTCTGCTCGCGCGTCGTAGCCTGTAGGAGGTCCGGTGTCCTCGCTCCGGTTTCGCCTCCCAGTTCTCTTCCTCGCCGGCGTGGTCGTCGCCGCCGCCGTGACCGCGCTCTTCGCCGTACGCCTGTTTCAGGACTATGCACGCGATCGCACGCTCAGCGACCTGCACCGCCAGGCGGCCGGGCTGGCCCAGCTCTACGCGGAGCAGGCGCGCCAGGGGATCGAGGAACGGCGGCGGGCCCCGAGCTTCGCCCGTCCCAAGCTCGAGCGCGCGACGGACACACGCCTGTATTACGCGGGCATCCCGATCTTCCCGAGCCAGGACTCCGGGTTGCGGCCGCTTCCCCTCGGCGTCCTCGATCGGGAGCTCCTTGCCGACGGCAAGGTGCAGGAGGTCGAGTTCGAGCCACCCGGGACGGACAGGACGTATCTCGCGGTGGCAGAGCCGATTCGCCTTGGCGGCGAGACCTTCGGCGCCCTCGTCGTCGCGAAGCCACAGGCCGAGCTCCGAGAGCGCTGGGTCGTCCTGCTCGGGCGGCTCGGCCTGGCCTTCCTGGCCGGGCTCGCCATCGCAGCCCTCCTCGTCCTGTACCTCTCCCGCCGGCTCACGAAGCCGCTCCTCGCTCTCTCGGACGCCGCGGACCGGATCGCGGAGGGGCGGTACGACGTCCGGCTCCCGGAGGGGAAGCGCAAGGACGAGATCGCCCACCTGACCGACCGGTTCCAGGAGATGGCCGTCCGCCTCGCCGAGGCCGAGGCCCTGGAGCGCCACTTCCTGATGAGCGTCTCGCATGAGCTTCGCACCCCGTTGACGGCGATCCGGGGCCACGTCGAGGCGCTGCGAGAAGACCTGCTTGACGACCCCGCGGAGCGGGCGGCATCGCTCGAGGTGATCGGCACCGAGACGGATCGCCTGTCGCGGCTCGTCAGCGACCTGCTCGACCTGGCGAAGCTGGACGCGCACCGCTTCACGCTCACCGAGGACGAAGTCGAGCTACGACGTCTGCTCGATCAGGCCTACCGCGCGAGGACCGAGGAGGCCCGACGGCGGGGAATCGGGTACGAACAGCGATTCGCGGCCGATCCAGTCATCCACACGGATGGAGACCGGGTGCTCCAGATCGTCTCGAACCTCCTCGACAACGCGTTCGCCTGGACACCGGACGGTGGGGCGATCTCGCTCGGCCTCGAGACGAGGAACGGCACGGTCGAGGTCTCGGTGTCCGACTCGGGACCGGGGGTGCCGCCCGGAGAGCAGGAGCGCGTCTTCAGACCGTTCTTCTCCGGGGACGAGTCACGGGGCACCGGCCTCGGCCTCGCGATCGCACGCGAGCTCGCACACGCCCTCGGCGGAGAGCTCGGGCTCGACTCGGTCCCTGGCGGCGGCGCCCGCTTCGAGCTGACGCTTCCGGCCCGCTAGGTCAACCGGTGGGACCTCAGCTGGAGCGGCGCTCGTGCCGCTCGTCGATCCGGTGCAGCGCGGCGCCGGGACGCCCGTGGAGCGAGCGCTCGAGACGATCGATGATGCGCTCCATCCGGTCGAGCCGCCGCTCGACTCCGGTCCAGCCCGATGCGATCAGATCGACCAGAAGCGCAAGATCCTCGACTCGGGTCCGCCGCTCGGCATCCAGATCGCGTTGCAGCCGCTCAAGACGTCGGATCGTCTGGCCCGAGAGCCCGCGTACCTCGGCGATGTGGCGCCCGACGGGGAGAACCTCTGCTCGCAGGCCTTGCTGGACGGCTTCGCCCACGCGATCCGGCAAGGTCGCCTCGAGCTCGGAGGCGCGCGTTGCAAGGTCGTCCAGCGCCTCGCCGGCCCGTGCCAGCGCGGCCTCGAGCGCAGCCGGTTCGGGGCGGCCCGCGCTCGCGTCCGCGAGGCGAGTCCGGGCCCGGTCGAGCGATTCCCGATCCATGCGGCCGACTGTAGCGTTGGCGTCGGACTGAACGACAACGAAGGACGAGGAGCCAAGCCGTGCGGACGGAGGAGCTCGACTACGACCTGCCGCCCGAGCTGATCGCGCAGACGCCGCTCGACCGAAGAGACGAGAGTCGCCTGCTCGTGTACGAGCGCTCGACCGGAGCCGTGCGCCACCGGGTCTTCCGTGAGCTGCCCGCCGAGCTCGGGCGAGGCGAGCTCCTCGTCGTCAACGACACACGCGTCGTTCCGGCCCGCATCCACACGCGCAGGCCGGGTGGGGGCAAGGCCGAGATCCTCCTGCTCGAGCCGCGTGGTGACGGTGTCTGGGAGG
>JBPCPR010000047.1:0-13102 GCA_050998925.1 Gaiellaceae bacterium | reverse complement strand
CTGAGCCAGGCCGCACCCTCGCCCTTGTCAAGGCTTCTAGCCTTGCCTGCGGACGACGGCGCACCCTGGCTTGCTCTGGACCGTCCCCGCGGGCGCGCGAATTACCGACCAACCATCTCGCCGTGAGCGTGGACGCCGACATCGTCTCGACCCTCGCAGGGCTCCGCCTCTTCTCCGATCTCGACCGCCCCGAACTCGAGGAGGTCGCACATACCTTCGACGAGGAAGTCATCCCCGCGGGCCAGCGTGTCCTCCGCCAGGGCCTCTCGGGCTCGAACGTCTACGTGATCCTCGAGGGAGAGGCCGGGCTCGTCCTGAACGGCGAGGAGCGAGCGACCCTCCAGCGCGGGGAGTTCTTCGGCGAGCTCTCCGTCCTGCTCGGCGAGCCGCCGACGAGCGACATCGTCGCGAAGACGACGCTCCGCTGCCTCGTCATCCCCGGCCCCCAGCTCCGCGGGTTCCTGCTCGCGCACCCCGAGGTGATGCTCCAGATGCTCCTGTCTGTCATGTGGCGCCTCCGGACCACCCTCGCGTGGCTGAGCTAGACGAGCGGCCCTTCCCTCCCGGCGAGTATCCCGTCGTCGTGGTCGGAAGCGGCCCCGGCGGGTTGCAGACGAGCTACTGCCTGAAGCGGCTCGGAATCGAGCATGCCGTCGTCTCCCAGGACGACTCCCCGGGCGGGATGTTCCGCAAGTGGCCGATCTACCAGCGGCTCCTTTCGTGGACCAAGCCCGACGCGCCGGTCGAGCGGGGGACCCGGGCTTACGAGTGGTACGACCACAACAGCCTGCTGGGAGAGGAGACCGGCGAGCAGGCGCTCGTGGCCGAGTTCATGGACCGCACGTGGATGGTGCCGTCCCGCCCGGAGATGGAGCAGGGGTTGGCGGCGTTCGCGGACCGGGCCGGCGTGGCCGTCCGCTACGGCTGCCGCTGGGAGTCGACCCGCCAAGAGGACGACGGCTTCGTCCTGGTCACGTCGGACGGCGCGTACCGGTGCAAGGCGGCCGTGTTCGCGATCGGCGTCACCGACCCGATGAAGATGCCGATTCCCGGGATCGAGGACGTCCCCCACTATGTCGAGACGGGGAGGCCGCGCGATTACGAAGGGAAGCGCGTCGTCGTGATCGGCAAGCGGAACTCGGGCTTCGAGATCGCCGACGGAATGGTCCCCTGGGCGAGACAGGTCCTCCTCGTCTCGCCGCGGCCCGTCGCCGCCGACGTCCTGGCCACGTCCACGGTCCGGGTGCGCTACCTCCAGCCCTACGAGGACCACTCCTGGGGAGGCGGCACGTTCGCCCTCGACGCCGCCATCGAGCGGATCGAGAGGACGTCCGGCGGCTACCGGATCGTCGCGAACGGGACGACGTATCCGGGCGCGCTCGAGCTCGAGGCCGACGTCGCCATCGCGGCGACGGGGTTCCGCACTCCCCTCCTCGACCTCCCGGACCTCGGCTGCTCGACGGTGAAGCAGGGTGCACTGCCCGCGCAGACGCACCACTGGGAGAGCGCGACCGTCCCCGGCATCTACTTCGCCGGAAACGCGACCCAGGCAGCGGCCGGGCTCCGGAAGCACGGAGTCGGGAGCGCGTCCGCGGCGGTGAGCGGCTTTCGCTACAACGCGAGGCTCCTCGCGGCGCACATCGCAGCGAAGCACTTCGGCCACGCCGCACCGCGGCGAGGGCTCGGGCGCGACGAGGTCGTCCCGTTCCTCACCGCGGAGCTGACCCGCGCGCCCGAGCTCTGGACGCAGAAGTCCTATCTCGCCCGAGTGGTCGGGCTCGACTCCGAAGCGGGGCCGACCGACGAGGGGATCCAACCGCTCGCCGCCTTCCTCGACGAGGGCGAAGGGAATGCGCTCGCGGTCGCCGTCGAGATGGACGACCAGGCACGGATCTACCCGGCTCTCTACCTGCGCGTCGGCGAGGAGTTGCACGAGGATCACTGCCCGCCCCAGCCCCTGCACGACTTCGAGACGGACGGCTACCGCGCCCAACTCGAGGATCTCGTCAAGCGCGGGCTCGGTTGACCGCGCTCCCCCGCGCGCGCCTCGCGGCCTGGGCGCTCCTCGTCACGCTGCCCGTCGCAGGGCTCTGGATCCTGCTCGCAGCGCCGCGGCTCGACGTTCGCTGGGAGAACCACCCGGGTCATTTCTGGCTCGTGCTCGCGGCCGCCGCGGTCACCGCCGTTCTCGCGTACGCGACCGGCGAAGCCGCCCGGCGCCGAGGGGACTCCCGCCTCTTCCTGATCTCGGTCGCGTTCCTCGCGAGCGCCGGGTTCCTCGGCCTACACGCGCTCGCAACGCCCGACGTCCTCCTGGACGGAAAGAACGCCGGCTTCGTGATCGCCACGCCGATCGGGCTTCTGGCCGCGGGGGCGCTCGCCGCGCTCTCCGCCCGTGCCGCCGGCACCGACATCCGCCGCCTCCTGCCACTGCGAGCCGTGATCCTCGCGGGCCTCGTGGTCTGGGCGTTCTGGTCCCTGACGTCGTTGCCGCCGCTCGACCGCGAGCTTCCGGACGAGGTCGGAAGCTCGCCGCTGATCGCCCTGGCCTTGGTGGGCGTGCTCCTCTACGGCTACGCGGCTGCCCGCTATACAGAGGTATGGCGGGCGCGCCGCCGCCTCTTGCCCGGTGCCGTCGTCACCGCCCTCGCCCTCCTCGCCGAGGCGATGCTCGCGATCGCGTTTTCCCGCAACTGGCATGCGACCTGGTGGGAGTGGCACCTGCTGCTGCTGGTCGCCTTCGGACTCGTGGGGTACGCGGCCCGGCGCCAGTGGCATGAGGAGCGCTTCAGCGACCTCTACCTGGACGAGACCCGTGGCTCGGTCCGCGAGGTGAGCGTCCTCTTCGCCGACCTCCAGGGTTTCACCGCCTTCTCCGAGCAGGTGGGGCCGGCCGAGGTGCAGCGAATGCTGAACGAGTACTTCGAGACGGCCGTCCCGCTCGTCGCGGGCGAGCACGGCGGCGAGGTGGACAAGCTGATCGGCGACGCAATCATGGTCACGTTCAATACGCGGGGCGACCAGCCGAACCACCCCGAGCGGGCGGCGGCGGCGGGCCTCGCCCTCCAGCGGGAGAGCGGACGAATCCGCGACCGCCACCCGGACTGGCCCCGCTTCCGCGTCGGAATCAACACCGGTGAGGCGAGCGTCGGCCTTCTCGGAGCGGAGGGCGGCCGCGGCTTCACGGTCGTCGGGGACACGGTGAACCTCGCTTCGCGCCTCGAAGGGCAGGCTCGAGCCGGCGAGGTGGTGATCGGCGCCGTCACGCGGAAGCGGCTGCCGCAGGCGATCGAGGTGGAGCGGATCGGAGACCTCGAGGTGAAGGGGAAGGAGCGGCCGGTGGCCGCCTTCGTCCTGCGTGCGCTAGCCGCGGAGAGGCCTGGCGGCCAGCGCGACGAGCGCCTGGCAGAGCAGCACGAGGAACGCGAGCGCTAGGGCGCCGCTCGCGAGCGCGGGGACGCCCTCTGCAGTCATCGGCGCACGAGCCGCCGCACCGACGATGAACAGGGCGAGGAGGATCCCGGCCAGCGCGGATTGAAGGGTGCCGAGCGGGTCCCGCTCGGCCTCCACACGACGGGCCAGGCAGACGAGCCCGGCCGTGGCACAGACGGGCACGGCGACGAGCAGGAGCAGGAACGAGACCGACGCAAACCCGAACGCGTCCGAGACCGCGGTGGCGAAGAGGAGGCCGGCGGTCAGCTCGACCGCCATCGCGCCCGCTGCGCTCCCCGTCCGCATCGCGTCCGGTTTCGACGCCCCGAGCGTAGTTCCTCCGTTACCCTCACCGCGTTTCCGCAACTAGGAGGACGGATGCCGGACGTGCCCGTGACCTGGCTCGGCCACGCGAGCTTTCGCATCGACACGCCCGGCGGCAAGCGCATCTACGTCGACCCGTGGCTCGGCAATCCCAAGTGCCCGGAGGGCGAGCACGAGCCGGAGCGGATCGACGTGATCGCGCTCACCCACGGCCACGACGACCACGTGGGCGAGACCGTCGAGCTCGCCAGGAAGTTCTCGGCGCGCGTGATCGCGATCGTCGAGCTACGCGGGTGGCTGGCCGGCCGGGGGCTCGACGAGGACGTGTCCAGCGCGATCAACAAGGGGGGCACGGTCGACGCCGACGGCACCAGGTTCACGCTGACGGACGCCAAGCACTCGTCGAGCAGCCCGGACGGGGACTACCTCGGCGAGGCCGCCGGATACGTGATCGCGTTCGAGAACGGGACGACGATCTACTTCTCGGGCGACACGTGCGTCTTCGGCGACATGGAGCTGATCGGACGGATCTACCGACCGGATGTGGCGATCCTGCCGATCGGCGGGCACTACACCATGGATCCGCGCGAGGCCGGGGTGGCGCTCGAGCTGCTCGGTGTCCCGAAGTGCATCCCCAGCCATTACGGCACGTTCGGGCTCCTGGCCGGGACCCCGGACGAGCTGCGGAAGAACCTGCGCGAGGCGGGCGTCGACACCGAGGTCGTGTCGCCGGAGCCCGGGGAGACGGTGACCGTCTAGTGCGCACGCGCTGGCTGGGCGCGACCGGTGTCCGCGTACCCGAGATCGCGGTCGAGGGAGAGGATGTCGAGGCGCCCGACGACCACCACATCCGGATCGGCGAGAGCGACATCGAGGCTCTCGTCCTCGAGGAGATCGGCGACCTGGAGGCGATCCACGAAGCCCACCTGCGCGGAACGCCGATCGTCGTCCGCGCCGCGGATCCACGTGGGGTGGCGGCGGCCCTCGAGCACCCGGAGGTGGCCTGCGTGCTCGTCCCGCCGGGACGCGGCGACCTGAGGAAGCTCGACCTGCGGCGCCTCAAGTATGGGTAGCGCGCCCTTCGTCTCGACGTATTCGATCGCCGCCCGCGACCTCGAGCGCGGGGAATGGGGAGTCGGAGTCCAGTCGAAGTTCCTCGCCGTCGGGTCGGTCGTCCCCTGGGCCGAGCCGGGCGTCGGTGCGGTGGCGACCCAGGCGCTCGCCAACCCGCGCTATGGTCCGGACGGGCTCGCGCTCCTCCGCGACGGGCTCTCCGCCGAGGAGACGGTCGCGGCGCTCGTGGAGGCGGACGAAGGGCGCGACGACCGCCAGGTCGGCATCGTGGACGGCGATGGCCGCGCGGCCACGTACACGGGGACGGCCTGCCTCGACTGGGCGGGCGGCAAGACCGGTCCCGGTCACGCAGCCCAGGGAAACATCCTGGTCTCGGAGGAGACCGTCACCGGCCTCCAGCAGGGCTTCGAGGCGAGCGCCGGGCGCCCGCTCGCGGAACGGCTCCTCGCGGCGCTCGCGGCGGCCCAGCTCGCCGGCGGCGACCGGCGAGGCCAGCAGGCGGCGGCGCTCCTCGTCGTCCAGAAGGACGGCGGCTACGGAGGCCTGGACGACCTCCTGGTCGACCTGCGGGTCGACGACCACGCCAAGCCCGTGACGGAGCTCGAACGCCTCTACGGCAGGCACCAGCTCCTGTTCGGAAAGACGCCGCCCGGCGAATGGCTTCCGGTCGACGAGGCGCTCGCCGAGGAGCTCCGCACCCGCCTGGCCGCGCTGGGCTACACCGACCCGAGCCTGGAGAAGGCGTTCAACGCGTGGGTGGGCACGGAGAACCTCGAGGACCGCGTGAACGGCGTCGAGCGCGTCGACCCCGTCGTTCTCGCCGAGCTCCGGAAGCGCTAGAGGTTTGACGTGAAATTCGGCCCGGCTGAATTTCGTGTCAGGGCCTCTGAACTAGCGGTCGCCCGGGAGCCGGACGTCGCCGGCCCCGCGGCGTAGCGCCGGGACCGGATCGGCCTCGGGCCGGGCGACGACGAGCACAGCGCCGTGCCCCTCTCCCGCCAGCGCGTCCACGAAGAGCTGGAGCCCGACCGCGAGGGCGAACGCCTTGTGCGCTTGCTCGCCGCCGAAGGGCACGAGCTCCTCCGGCGCCGCGCTCCCGGCCAGCACGTCGCCGTGCGTGACCTTCCCCATCGAGACATCGGCCACCAGAGGCCGCCCGTCGGAGCTCGGGACCGCGATCGAGAGCGGATTCGTCCCCGCGAGCGGGGGGCCGCCGTCCGGGGAGGCGAGCCGGGCCGGCGACGTGGCGGTCAACGCCGCTACGAGCCCCGCCTCGGCGAGCCGGCGCGTCCAGTATCCGAGGACACCCGTGGGAAAGCAGTGCGACGCCACCACGACGCGCGCCCGCTCGGGCGGCGTCTCGAGCTGGCTCCGAACGATCGAGTCGAGCGTCAGGTAGCCGAGCGCGCCGTTGCCCTCCCAGCGCTCGTAGCCGGGCTCCACGAGCACCCGCTTCGGCTCTGCTTCCGGGTGCAGGTCCGGCAGCGTCGCGAGCCAGGCCACGCGGGTGAGCCCGTGCCCGGCGCGACCTCGCGCCTCGGCATCCAGGAAGTGGCGGGCGAGAACCTCGGTCGCCTCCGCGCCGAAGCCGAGCCCGCGGATCCGCCTGCGAACGTCGTCCTCCACGGCCGACTACCCTAGATGCCAATGGCTCTCGCGTTCGCCGCCCGCGGCCTGGCCAAGCGTTACGGGACGATCGAGGCGCTCGGCGGAGTCGACCTCGAGATCCGCGAGGGCGAGCTGGTCGGGCTGCTCGGCCCGAACGGCGCGGGCAAGTCGACGCTCGTGAAGATCGCCTGCGGACTGGTTCGGCCTTCGTCCGGCTCGGCCGAGATCTGCGGCGCTCCGGCGGGCTCCCGGGCCGCGCGAGCCGCACTTGGCTATCTCGCCGAGCTCTTCAGGTTTCCGGGCTGGGCGAGCGCGAACGAGGTCCTGCAGCTCCACCAGCGCCTGTCTGGGTCGGAGGGCGGCGCTGCGGAGCGCGCCGAGCTGCTCGAGCTCGTCGCTCTCACGGACGCGGGCGACCGGAACGTCGACGCCATGTCGAAAGGGATGCAGCAGCGGCTCGGGATCGCACAGGCGCTGGTCGGCTCGCCGCGCCTCCTCCTCCTGGACGAGCCGACGAGCGCGCTCGATCCCGTCGGCAGGCGCACGGTGCGCGGCCTGCTCGAGGAGCTGCGCCGGCGCGGAGTCTCGGTCCTTCTGAACTCACACCTTCTGAGCGAGGTCGAGCTCGTGTGCGACCGGGTCGTGATCCTGCGCCGGGGAGCCGTTGTCGCGGCAGGGCGGCCCGAGGACCTGGCGGAGCCGGGCGTGATCGAGATCGAGACGGCGAGGGGAGTTCGGCGCTTTCCCGGCAGGGGCCGCGAGGAGGCTCCGCGCCTGGTCGCCGAGCTCGTCGCGGCGGGGGAGCAGATCTACGGCGTCCGCGTCGTGACGGCCTCGCTCGAGGAGACGTACATCGAGGCGATCGAGGGAGCAGGCGGGTGAGCGCCGTCGCGACGATCGTCGGCTACACGCTGCGCGAGAGCCTGAGACGCCGCGTGTTCCTCGTCGTCCTCCTCCTCACGATCGCCTTTCTCAGCCTCTACGCGCTGGGCACGCGCCAGGCCTTCAAGGACGTGCGGAACTTCGAGGACGGCATCACCGCCGGGCTCGATGCGACCACCCTCGCGGGCGCGACGCTCTTCGGGCTCTCGATGTTCGGCACGCTCTTCCTCGGTGCCGTCCTCGGGATCTTCCTGACACTCGGCGTCGTCCGGGGCGACGGCGAGCGGGGCCTCCTCCAGCCCCTCGTCGTCCGCCCGATCGGCCGTGCCACCTTCCTCCTGTCCCGGCTCCTCGCTGCGGGCACGGTGTGCACCGTCTACGTGTGCCTCGTCTATACCGGCAACCTCTTGATCACCTACTGGATCGGGGGCTGGTGGCCGGACCGCGTCGTCGTTCCCGCGCTCGCGCTCGCGGGCGGCGTCCTGATCGTTGCCGCGCTCTCGCTCCTCGGCTCGGTCTTCCTGTCGGCGACCGCGAACGGGATCGCGTTCTTCATGGCGTTCGGCGCAGGCCTCGTCGCCGGGCTGCTCGGACAGATCGGCGAGGCGCTCAACTCGCAGACGCTCGAGCGCGTCGCCACCGTCTCGACCTGGCTCCTCCCGTTTTAGGCGCTCTACCAGGACGGGCTGAATGCGATCAGCGCCGACAGCTTCGGGCTGACGAGAGTCGCGCTCCAGCTCGGGCCCTTCGGGGGCGCCCAGGCAGGCGGGGCCGTGCTCTGGCCGTACGCGCTCGCCTACCTGGTCGCCCTCGTCGGGCTTGCACTACTCGGGTTCGCTAGGCGCGATCTCTAGCTCACCCTCCTAGCAGATCCCCCGTCTGATCCAGCTCAGGGTTCCGAGCGAGACGAGCCCGCTCGCGAGGTGCGTCGTCCGCGTCACGAAGTCGTAGCGCCCGGGCCTCCAGCGGCCGTCGGGGCACGCAAGGCCGGCCGACGTCGCCCTCCGCGTGAAGCCGAGGTTCGGCCCACCCTCGGCGCAGTTCATCACCGCGCTCCGCCGGGTCCTGGTCCGGTGCACTCCGGTTCCGTTCGGTCGTGTGAAGTGGATCTCGGCCCGGACTCTGAGCGCACGGAAGGCCGTGCACGGCTTGCTCTCGTCGATCCAGCCGCCTCTCTGATCGACGGCCCTCGACGTGACGAAGATGCTGCTGGTCACATCGAGGCTGCCGTCGCGCGCGGTCGCGAACGTCGCCGGCTCGGCTGAGGCGAGCGCTGGGACAGTCGCGCCGAAAAGTGCGGCAAGGGCAATGCAGATCATGAGCTTTCGCATAGCTCCTCCCTTCTCGGATACGGGGAGGGTAGACCCTCGCCCAAGGGATTCCTAGGCCGGTTCCCGCTTGCGCGCGAGGGCGCTGGTCGGAGAGGCTCACGCGATGAACGCGAACGGAGCAGCCGATCTCATCCTCACTCGCGGGCGGGTCTACACGATCGACGCCGCCCGGAGCTGGGCCGAGGCGGTCGCGGTTCGCGCCGGGCGTATCGCCGCGGTGGGCTCTAGCACGGAGATCGAAGCCCTCCGCGGACCCGAGACGCACGTGGTCGACCTGCGCGGGCGCATGCTCCTGCCGGGCCTCCAGGACGCCCACCTCCATCCGACCAGCGGCGGGCTCATGCAGGTTCAGTGCGACCTACACGGGACGGCGACCCGGGAGCAGAGCCTCGAGCTCGTCGCCCGCTACGCGGAAGCGAACCCGGAGCACGAGTGGATCCTCGGCTCCGGCTGGGGGATGGACGCGTTCCCCGGCGGAACTCCGTCGAAGAGCGACCTGGACGCGATCGTGCCGGACCGCCCGGTCTTCCTCACGAACCGCGACGGGCACGGCGCCTGGGTGAACTCGAAGGCGCTCGAGCTGGCGGGCATCACACGCGAGACCGACGACCCGCGGGACGGGCGAATCGAGCGGGACGAGGCCGGTGAGCCGTCCGGGACCCTCCAGGAGGGCGCGATGGGACTCGTCGAGCGTCTCGCGCCGGAGACGTCCCCCGAGGAGTGGCAGCAGGCAATCAGGCTTGCCCAGGCGTACCTGCACACGCTCGGCATCACTGCGATCCAGGATGCGATGGTCGTCCCGGAGACGCTCGACGCCTACCGAGCGCTCGCGGATCGCGGCGAGCTCACCGCGCGGGTCGAGGGCAACCTCCTCTGGACCCGGGAGAAGGGAGACGAGCAGGTGGCCGACCTCGTGGACCTCCGCAGCAGGGGCACGGCCGGCCGGCTCCGGATCCGCGGAGCGAAGATCTTCCAGGACGGCGTCATGGAGAACTTCACGGCGGCCGTCCTCGAGCCCTACCTCGACGGCAAGGGCGGCTCGAGCGGCACCACGGGCATCGGGATGCACGAGCCGGACGAGCTAGCGCACATGGTCACGCTCCTCGATGCCGAGGGCTTCCAGGTTCACATCCATACGATCGGCGACCGTGCCGTCCGCGAGTCTCTCGACGCCTTCGAGGCCGCCCGGGAGGCGAACGGCGAGCGCGACTCCCGGCACCACCTCGCGCACATCCAGCTCATCCATCCCGACGACGTGCCTCGCTTTCGGGAGCTGGGCGTGGTCGCGAACGCCCAGCCTCTCTGGGCGACCCTCTCGGGCTACGTGCAGGATCTGACGCTTCCGTTCATCAGCGAGGAGACGGCGCAGACGATGTACCCGTTCGGAAGCCTCCAACGCGCGGGCGCGACGATCGCGATGGGAAGCGACTGGACGGTCTCGACGGCGAACCCGCTGCCGCAGATCCAGGTGGCGGTGAACCGCGCCGATCCCGATCTGGGCGACGCGAAGCCGTTTCTCCCGGACGAGCGGCTCGAGCTTCCGACCGCGCTCGCCGCCTTTACGAACGGCTCGGCCTTCGTCAACCGGCTCGAGCGCGAGACGGGGTCGATCGAGGCAGGCAAGCTCGCCGATCTCGCGCTCCTCGACCGCGATCTGTTCGCGTCGGACACGAGCGAGATCGGCAACGCCCGCGTCGTGCTCACCCTGGTCGAGGGCGAGCCGGTGTTCAACGACGCCGAGAGCGGCTGGTAGCCGCCGCACCCGCGGGGCTCGCTTCGACTCCCTGCTCGATCCGGCCGTTCGCCATCCTGACGACCTCGTCGAAGTAGCCGGAAACCTCCTCGTTGTGGGTGGCCACGAGGCAGGCGGTGCCGTCGGCAGCGGCCGCACGGAGACACCCGAAGACGCCTCGGGCCCACATGGCGTCCTGGTGGCCGCTCGGCTCGTCGGCGAGGAGGAGGCGGGGGCGGAGCACGAGCGCGCGCGCGAGCGCCGTCCGCTGCTGCTGGCCGACCGACGTCTCGCTGGGCGCGCGGCGCTCGAGCTCCTCCAGGCCGAGCGCGCCCAGCAGCCCGTCCACCCGCTCGCCGGCCGCGTCCAGGGAGCCGTGCAGCCGGGCCGGATACTCGATGTTCTCCCGGACGGTCAGCTCTTCGATCAGCCCGAACTTCTGCGGAAGGATGGCGAGCTCGTGCCAGCGCCGCTCGGCGAGACGTGCTTCCGGATCCGCCAGCCAGGCGACCGAACCGGCGTCGGCGCGCTCCCAGCCCGCTAGCACGTTCAGGAGTGTGGTCTTCCCGGAGCCCGACCGGCCCATCAGCCCGACCATGCGGCCCGGCTCCAGGTGGAGCGAGACGCCGTCGAGGGCGTGCACCTCCTCGGGCCCGCGCCGGTACGTCTTCGTCAGGCCCGCGACCTCTGCGACCGGATCGCCGCCGGCCGTGTGACCGAGCGCGGGAGCCTGGATCATGATCCCCTGCTGGGATCCCAGCGAGTCGCGCTTCACGCGGCCGTGGTCGAGCTCGACGACGTCGTCGGCCATCCGGGTCACGCCGGCATCGTGGGTCGCGATCACGAAGGCGACGCCGTGCTCTGAGACGCTCCGGATGACAGTGAGGAGATCCTCTGCCGAGCGGCTGTCGAGCTCCGCGGTCGGCTCGTCTGCCACGATGATCGCCGTCCCAGCGGTGAGGACCTGCGCGAACGCCGCGCGCTGCTGCTCGCCTCCCGACAGCTCCTCCGGTAGATGGTCGCGTCGGTGCGCGATCCCGAGCGCGTCGAGGAGCTCGTCGGGTCCAGGCCCCTTCCCCCGCCCGCCCGCCCGCGCGGCCAGCCGCATGTGCTCGTCGACGGTCAGATAGGGGACGAAGTTGTCGGAGGGCCGCTGGAAGACGAACCCCACGGTCGAACGGCGCACCTCCCGCAGGCGCCTGGGCGACATGGCCGCGAGGTTGAGCCCGTTCACGAGCACCTTGCCGCTCGTCGGCAGATCGAGCCCCGCGAGGAGGCGGAGGAGCGAGGACTTCCCGCTGCCCGAGGCGCCGACGACGGCCGCCACAGCGCCGCGGCGGAACGAGAGGTCGATCCCGCGCAGGGCCTGAACCTGCTCGGTCGCGGTCGCATAGGTCTTGACGAGCGCCTGGCAGGCGGCGACCGGGCGCTCAGTCGGCAAGACGCATCACCTCGGCGAAGTCCGCCCGCTCGGCAGCCCGGTTGGCCAGGAAGCCACCCAGGAGCGCGATGCCGGCCAGAGCCGCCCCCGCCCCGAGGATGAGTGCCACTGGCACGCGGAAGAGCGGTGCCGGCGGGATGTTCTCGAGCGGATCGACGTCGCCGAGCACGAGCTGGGCGGCCGCGAGCGCGAGGACCGCACCGATCGCGAGCGCTGCGAGCAGCATGGTGCCGACCTCGAGCGCGAGGGAGACGCGGTGGCTCCCGTTCGCGAGCCCCATCCGCCGCGAGAGCGCATAGGAGACGATCCGGCTTCGCTGGCGCGCCTGGAGGTAGAGGACGAGCCCGACGACGGCGAGGAGACCTGCTCCCACGCCCAACGACTTCAGGAACCCGAAGGTCCGGGTCACCGCCGTGATCGAGGGCGTATCCCGTACCTCCTCGGCGGTGACGACGGGGAACGGATGCGTGTCCGAGGCAGCGAACGCAGATGCGACCGCCGCGGTGGGGCCCTTCGCCCAGAGCTCGGTCGCGTTCCCCGCTGCGGCAAGCGGGCTCGAGACGCCGGCGCTCGCGGCGAAGCGCTCGACGAGGGCCGCATCGGCGACGACCAACGGACGCCCGAGCGCCATCCCCGGCGCGGCGCTCGTCGTCTCGACGACCCGGATCGGGATCCTCGCCCCGCCGAGCTCGAGCTCGTCGCTTCCCGGGGCACCCTCGCCTGCGACGAACACGGAGAGCCTCTCGCCGGCGGTCGAGCCGAGCTCGCGCATGAGCTCCTCGACGGAACGCGACGCCCAGCTCGAGTCCCAGTACGAGGCTGCGGCAAACGAGTCCGTGTCGATCGCCAGGAGGTCCACCTGCAGCCCGTCCAGCTCGCCGCCCCGGAGTACCTTGGTCGTCTTCGTGACCGGATGGGGAAACCTCTGGGGTGCCTCCTGGTGGTAGTTGATGACTCCGTGCACGTCGCTCCCGACGAAGAGGAGCGACTTCGCCACGACCGTCTTCTCGAGCGACGAGACCACCGTCTGGGCGTAGACGAAGGTTCCGAGCGCGAGGGCGCAAGCGGTGACGAGGAGGATCGCGAGCCGCCGCGCGCCTGCGAGGCGGTGCACCGCCAGATAGGGCGCCGAGGGGAGGGAGTCGGCCCGGGCGCGAAGAGCGTTCAACGGCCGCTGGAGGAATCGCGCGGCAAGACCCGCGAACTCGGCGATGAAGAAGGTCGGGAAGAGGAGGAGCCAGACGCTCGGCTGCGATATCCCGTCGCCCCCCTCGCGTA
>JBPCPR010000040.1:0-4618 GCA_050998925.1 Gaiellaceae bacterium | reverse complement strand
CCCTCGACGAGCTGCGCACCGCCTCGATGGAGCTGATCGGCGTGAACGGCCTGCCCGAGTGCTACCTGCGCCCGATCGCGTTCTACGGGTACGGCGAGCTCGGCGTCGCCGCCGGCTCGAACCCCGTCGAGACGGTGATCATGAGCTGGCCGTGGGGCGCGTACCTCGGGGAGGACGGTCTGCGCAACGGGATCAGCGCCAAGATCTCGTCCTGGCAGCGGATCGGCCCCAACGTCATTCCGCACGCGGCGAAGGCAACCGGTATCTACGTCAACTCGATGCTCGCGGTCAACGAGGCGAACCGGGCCGGCTACGACGAGGCGATCCTGCTCACAGCCGACGGCTACGTGGCCGACGGCTCCGGCGAGAACGTCTTCGTCATCAAGGGCGAGACGATCTACACGCCCGACCTGTCGACCTCGATCCTGCCGGGGATCACGCGCGACACCGTCGTCCAGATCGCGCAGGATCTCGGCTACACGGTCAGCGAGACGAACCTGATCCGCTCCGACCTCTACCTGGCTGACGAGATCTTCATGACTGGCACGGCGGCCGAGGTGACGCCGCTTCGCTCGGTCGACGACCAGGAGGTCGGTGACCCCGGTCCGGTCACCAAGGAGATCCAGAGCGCCTACCTCGACACCGTGCGCGGGAAGAGCGAGCGCTGGTCGCACTGGCTCGAGTACGTCGAGAAGAGCCCGGTCGCGGGCTCGTGACGACCGGCCAGCGGGCCGAGACGGGGGAGATCGGCCTCTCGGCACCGTTCCTCGGGGAGCGGGAGGAGGAGCTCGTACTCGAAGTGCTGCGGTCCGGCCGGCTGGGGCTCGGGCCGATGACCGACCGCTTCGAGGCGCTTCTCGCCGAGCGGGTGGGCGCGCCGTATGTGGCCGCCGTCGCCAGCGGCACCGCTGGCCTTCATCTCTGCGTCCGCCTGGCCGGGATCGAGCCCGGCGACGAGGTGGTGACGACGCCGTTCTCGTTCGTCAGCTCCGCCAACTGCGTACTCTTCGAGGGCGCCCACCCCGTCTTCGCGGACATCGATCCGGAGACCCTGAACCTCGACCCGGCCTCGGTCGAGGCGGCGATCACGCCGCGGACGAAGGCGATTCTCCCCGTGCACATCTTCGGGTACCCGGCCGAGCTCGAGGCCATCGAGCAGATAGCCGAGCGGCACGGGCTTGTGATCCTCGAAGATGCGTGCGAGGCGCTCGGAGCCGAGTACCGCGGCCGCCCGGTCGGCTCGTCGGGGCACCCGGCCGTCTTCGCCTTCTACCCGAACAAGCAGATCACGACGGGGGAGGGGGGAGCGGTCGCGGTCCAAAGCGAGGAGGAGTGGAACCTCGTCAAGAGCCTCTCGAACCAGGGGCGGAGCGATTCGGGTGAATGGCTCACGCATTCGCGGCTCGGCTACAACTACCGGCTCGACGAGCTCTCGGCCGCGGTCGGGGTGGCGCAGCTCGAGAAGCTCGACCGCATCCTCGAGCTGCGTGCTGAGGTCGCTGCCCGCTACGAGTCGCTGCTCGCACCGGTCGAAGGCGTGGAGACCCTGGTCGCGGACGACGGAGACCACCGCCGCTCCTGGTTCGTCTACGTCGTCCTCCTGGACCGGAGCGTCGACCGCGACCAGGTGATCGGCCGACTGGCAGAGCATGGGGTGGCGGCGAAGCCATATCTCCCGTCGATCCACCTGCAGCCGTACTACCGCGAGCGGTTCGGGCATCGGGAGGGGATGCTTCCCGTCTCCGAGGCCGCGAGCGCCCGTTCGCTGGCGCTCCCGTTCTCAACGGTGCTTGAGGGCGAGGATCAGGAGCGGGTCGTCGACGCGCTCGCTCGCGCGCTCGCCTAGCCGACCCCGCGCCGCTGCGATAATCCCCTCATGACCAACGGGCAGCCGAAGATGGTCTTCCTCGGATTCGGGAAGTTCGTCCGCGCCGATCGGATCTACGGACTCGAGCCGATCGTCGGCGAGGATCGCGGCGGCGGCCGGCGCACGCTGGTCTGGGTGGAGGGGATCTCGGAGCCGGTCGTTGCCTCGCGGACCGAGCGGACGATCCTCGCGGACATGGGTCAGCGCGACGCGCTGGCGAGCCCGCTCCTGGACGACGCGCTCTCGCTCGCGCAGCGTGTCTCGAACGACGCCGACCGGGTCGGGCCGCTGCTTCGGCGTTCGATCAAGTCGGAGGCGGGCGTCGACTTCGACGAGCTGGGCCGCCGCGCTCGCCGGTTGCTCGAGGCGACTGCGACCCCGCCCGAGGCCGAGCAGCTTTTCGAGGAGCGAGCTGATGGTTAGCGTCAGTTGCCGACCAACCATCTAGGACCTGAATTCTTCGCGCGCTCGGTGCACGACGTCGCTCCGGAGCTCGTCGGCGCGATGCTCGTGGTGGACGGTGTGGGCGGTCGGATCGTCGAGGTGGAGGCCTACGACCGCGAGGACCCGGCCAGCCACGGCTACCGCGGCGAGACGCCTCGGAACCGCTCCATGTTCGGCTCTCCGGGGCGCGCGTACGTCTACCGCTCCCACGGGATCCACTGGTGCCTGAATCTCGTCTGCGAGGAGGAGGGGGCTGCCGCGGCGGTGCTCGTCCGGGCCCTCGAGCCGACCCGCGGGCTCGATGTCATGCGCGAGCGGCGGGGCCTCGAGGACGAGCGGCTCCTCTGCTCGGGTCCCGGCCGCCTCTGCGAGGCGCTCGGGGTGACCGGCGAGCACGACGGGCTTCGGCTCGACCGCCGCCCCTTTGCGCTCACTGAGGCGACAGCACCGTCACAGGTCGTCCGCGGCCCGCGCGTTGGTATCTCCCTTGCCGCCGAGGCCCCCTGGCGCTATGGGCTCGCGGGCTCGCGCTTTCTCAGCCGCGCCCTACGATCAGCCTGACCCTCGTCTCGCGCCCGGCGGCGATGCCGGGCTCCGGGGTCTGGGCGAGGATGACGCCGGGCTCTCCGTCCCCTGACGCCTCGACGATCGCCTGGAGGCCATTCCGCCGGAGCCTGACCCTGGCCTGCTCGATCGTCAGGCCGACGAGGTCGGGTATGACGCCGTGGCGGGCTCTCGGGAGCACGAGGCGGACGGTGTCGAAGGAGGAGAGCGTTCCCCGCGCCGGGAACTGCGCGACGACGTAGCCGATGCGCTCGCCGGCCTTGGCCGGGCGCGTCACGACCTCCGCCTCGAGCGGCATGCTGGCGAGCCGGGCTTGTGCATCCTCGAGTGACGCCCCGACCACCCGGGGAACGTCGACCTCGTTCGGCTTGCACGGGGCCTCCTTCCGCGGCGCGAACCCGGAGACGTACATGACCTGGTGGGTATCCCGGCAGTTGCCGTTGTCGAGAAGCCACCGGTTGTCTCGGTAGACGACCTGGTATGGCGCCGCAGACTCGGAAGCGGGCGCTGGGAAGAGCTCGGGCGGCTCGTCCTTCGCCTTGAGGGCGCTCTGGGCGAACGTCTTCCAGATGAGAGCCGGGAACGTCCCCCCGGCGACGGGATCGCCCTCGAACTCGGTTTCCATCGGTCGCAGGGTGGAGGGATAGCCGACCCAGACCGCGACAGCGAGTTGGGGGGTGTAGCCGACGAACCAGGCGTCCCCGTAGTTCTCGGTCGTCCCCGTCTTTCCGGCGGCCGGCCGGTCGCCGAGAGCTGCCCGCTTGCCCGTCCCGTCGCTGACGACCTGCGACAGGATCGATGTCACCGTTGCCGCCTTGTTCGGGTCGAGAACCTGCTTCGGCGCGGGGGTGTTCTCGCCGATTCGCCTGCACTGGCCTTCGCTCAGCCGGGCGGTAGGACCCTTGCAGTCCTCTCCGACCCAGAGGACTGCACGCGGGACGTTTCCGAGGAGGCGGCCGTCGATGCGTGCCCCGTTGTTGGCGAACGTCGAGAAGGCCCTCGCCATCTCGAGCGGGTTCACAGCCTCGACGCCGAGCCCGATCCCGAAGTAGTCGTTCAGGCGGCTGTTGACGCCGAGCGCCTGAGCCATGCGGGCGACATTTCTCGGGCCCACCTGAGCGGTGAGTTGCGCGTACACCGAGTTGTCCGAGAGGGCTGTGGCCTTCGTCAGATCGATCGTCCCGAGGTAGGAGCCCTCGTAGTTGTGGACGGACCAGAGCTTGTCGCCGAGGTTGATGAGCGTCGGCTTCGACGTGAAGCTCGTGATGGGCGAGATGCCCTGCGCGAGCGCGGCTGCGAGGACGAACGGCTTGAATGAGGAGCCCGACTGACGCTCTCCCTGTACGGCGAGGTTGAACTGGCTCTTCCGGTAGCTGTTGCCGCCGACCATGGCGAGAACCCGACCGTCACGCGGGTCGATCGCGACGAGCGCCGCCGCCGGGCCGTCGGGGTCGGGGAGCCACTTCCCGATTGCGTCGCGGGCGAGGTTCTGGAGCTCCAGGTCGATCGACGTCTGGATGCGGAGCCCGCCGCCGAACACCTTCCCCGACCCGAAATACGGGATGAGCTGCTGCTTCACGTACTCGGCGAAGTACTGTGCGGGCCGCTGGGCGCCCGGGAGCCTCACGTCTTCCGGTCGGGGCAGGGGCACCTCGAGCGCCTGCTCGTAGTCTGCGCGCGTCACGAGCCCTTGCGCCCGCATGAGCCCGAGGACGGTGTCGCGGCGGGCCCGCGCCGTCGTCG
>JBPCPR010000323.1:0-2672 GCA_050998925.1 Gaiellaceae bacterium | reverse complement strand
ATGTGAGGGGAGGCGTAGCAGCTGCCTCCTCCCGAGGTGCGCCGGTCCCCCGCCCCCCCCCGACGCGCGTTGTCTGGCTCATGATCCCCGCGGGCGAGCCGACCGAGGGAGCCTTCCAGGAGCTCCTCGGCCTCCTCGACGAGGGCGACGTGATCGTCGACGGCGGCAACTCCAACTTCCGGGACTCCCAGCGCCGCCACGGGCTCGCCGCCGAGCAGCAGATCCAGTTCGTCGATGCCGGCGTTTCGGGCGGCGTCTGGGGGCTCGAGGTCGGCTATTGCCTCATGGTCGGCGGGGACGACGAGGCCGTGCAGGAGGTGGAGCCAGCCTTTCGGACGCTGGCGCCCGACGACGGCTACGCGCACGTCGGCCCGTCCGGCGCCGGGCACTTCGTGAAGATGGTGCACAACGGGATCGAGTACGGGCTCATGCAGGCGTACGCCGAGGGCTTCGAGGTGATGGAGCAGTCGGAGTTCCCGCTCGACCTCTACGAGGTGGCCGGGATCTGGCGCTACGGCTCCGTCGTGCGCTCGTGGCTGCTCGAGCTCCTGCACGCGGCGTTCGAGAAGGAGGGCCACCACCTGGAGGGCATTCGCGGCTACGTCGAGGACTCGGGCGAAGGGCGGTGGACGATCGCCGAGGCTATCGCCGAGGACGTGCCCGTGCCGGTGATCAGCGCCGCGCTCTTCGCGCGTTTCGCTTCCCGCCAGGACGCGTCCTTCGCCGCCAAGATCACGGCGGCACTCCGAAACCAGTTCGGTGGACATGCGGTCAAAGCCGTCGAGCAGGCCCAACAGAGCCCCGACCCACGCTGACGTGACCGAGGTCGCCGAGCACGCAGAGAACCCGCTCCTCGAAGGGCTTCGTCGCCGGCGAACGCCCGAGCCCTGCGCGCTCACGATCTTCGGCGCCTCCGGCGATCTGACTCAACGCAAGCTCTTTCCAGCCCTCTACGCGCTCGCGCTCCGCCACCTCCTCCCCGAGCGCTTCGCAATTCTCGGCGTCGCGCGAAGCGAGATGTCGACGGACGACTTCCGCGCGAGCATGGAGGGAGCCGTGAAGGAGCACGGGCGCGACGAGTTCCGTCAGGACGTCTGGGACACGCTGGCGGAGGCGACGCGCTACGTCTCCACGGACTTCGCCGACGATCAGGGTGAGGACAGTGTGATCGCGTGCCTGAACGGGCTCGACGAGACGCACGGAACGGCCGGGAACCGGGTCTACTATCTCGCCGTCCCGCCGGCTGCGATCCAGACCATTGTCACCGAGCTCGGCGAGCGCCGGAACGCGACGGGCTGGACGCGTCTCATCGTCGAGAAGCCGTTCGGCCACGACCTCGCGAGCGCGAAGCAGCTGAACGCCTGCATCCTCGAGCAGTTCGAGGAGGCCGAGATCTTCCGGATCGACCACTACCTGGGCAAGGAGACGGTGCAGAACATGCTGGTCCTGCGCTTCGCGAACGGCATCTTCGAGCCGATCTGGAACCGCCAGTTCGTCGACCATGTTCAGATCACGGTCGCGGAGTCCCTCGGGATCGAGGGCCGCGCGGCGTTCTACGAGAGTGCGGGAGCCGTTCGCGACATCGTCCAGAACCACATGCTGCAGCTCCTCTGCATCACGGCGATGGAGCCGCCGATCGACTTCACAGCCGAGTCGGTGCGAAACGAGAAGGTGAAGGTGCTGAAGGCGCTCCACACCCCCGGGCCCAAGCACGTCGTCCGTGGCCAGTACGGCCCCGGGTACATCGAGGGCGAGGAGGTGCCGGGCTACCGCGAGGAGGAGGAGGTCGCACCTGAGTCGACGACGGAGACGTTTCTCGCTGCGAAGCTCTACGTGGACAACTGGCGCTGGGCCGACACGCCCTTCTACATCCGCACGGGCAAGCGGCTGCCGCGTCGCGAGACCACGATCGCGATCCAATTCAAGCGTGCGCCGCACCCACCCTTCGAGCTGGACTCCGCCGATGCGCTGCGACCGAACGTCCTGAACGTCCACATCCAGCCCGACGAGGGCGTCTCACTCGGCATCGGAGCCAAGGTGCCGGGGCAGGGGATGACGATCCGCACCGTCAACATGGACTTCCTCTACGGCGGCGCGTTCCGAACCGGCCTGCCGGAGGCCTACGAGCGCCTGATCCTCGACTGCATGCTCGGCGACCCGACGCTTTTCACCCGGGCAGACGAGGTCGAGGAGCAATGGGCGCTCGTCGATGCGATGGCCGCCCCCTGGACCCGCGACCGCCCCGGCTTCCCGAATTATGCGGCCGGCACCTGGGGACCGCCTGCTTCCGACGAGCTTCTGCACCGCGACGGCCGCTCCTGGCGCCGGCATTGAGCGAGCTTTCGTCTATCCGGGAGATCGAACGGGCCCTGACGACGCTTCGCCACGAGTCCAACGGGCCGGGCGGCGGCCCCACCCAGCGAACCAGCAGCATGACGCACATCGCCTGGGTGCCCGCCCGCTGGGTGGAGGCGGCGACCGGGACCCTGGTCGGTCTCGCCGAGCGCCATCCGTCCCGCTCGATTCTCCTCTTCCCCGAGCCCGACGACGAGCGGGACGTCCTCGAGGCCGACGTCGACCTGCGGTGCTATGTGCACCGGGGCGAGCAGCGCGGGGTCTGCTCCGAGGTGATCGAACTCCATCTCTGCGGCGCGCGGTCGAGCTCCCCTGCC
>JBPCPR010000267.1:0-9578 GCA_050998925.1 Gaiellaceae bacterium | reverse complement strand
CGCTCCTGCGCTCGTGGCGGGGCCCGTGGAGGCAGGTGCGAGCCTCGGTGAGGTTCGGGTCTCGCAGCGTGGCAAGGTCGTGGCCAGGGCGCCGCTCGTCGCGGCCCGCCCGGTCGAGGAGCCGGGGTTCGGTCACAAGCTGTCCTGGTACTCTGAGCGGACGCTCGACGAGGCAGGCGACCTGCTCGAGGGGGTCTTCGGAAGCGTCTTATGATCGTAACCGTCACGCTCAATGCGGCCATGGACCGAACGCTGTCCGTGCCGAACCTGCAGCTCGGCCAGCGCCATCGCGCCAGCATCGGCTTCGCGAGCGCCGGCGGCAAGGGAATCAACGTCGCGAGGGCGCTCAAGCGGATCGGCGTCCCCGTCGTGGCGACGGGTCTCGCGGGCGGGCGGAACGGCACGCTGATCGTCGAGGACCTGACGAGCGAGGGCATCCTGAACGACTTCGTCCGGATCCGTGGCGACTCCCGGACGTCGGTCGCGGTGCTCGACCCGATCTCGAATGCCCACACCGAGATCAACGAGTGGGGACCGGAGATCGACGAGAGCGAGCTCGAGATGCTGCGCGAGAAGCTCGACTACCTGACGACTGGGGCAGAGTTCGTCGTGCTCGCCGGCTCGCTTCCGCGCGGCGTCGACCCGGGGTTCTACGGCGAGCTGATCCGGGACCTGAACCGCAAGCACGTTCTCTCCGTTCTCGACTGCGACGGCGAGCCCCTCCGGCTCGGAGTCGAAGCCGAGCCGTACCTTGTCTCACCCAACGTGACCGAGGCAGAGCCGCTCGTCGGCCACGAGTTCACGGATGCGGAGGACCTCGTGACAGGGCTCGACGAGATCGCGGAGCTCGGCGCGCGAAACGTCGTTTTGACGGTTCCGGACGGCTGCTACGCCCTGCTCAGGGAGGACCGCAGCGAGCACCGGCTGCGCGGTCGGGCACCGATCCTGGAAGCCATCTCCGAGGTTGGCGCGGGAGACGTGCTGCTCGCGGCCTTCATCGCAGCGCGCGCTGCAGGCCGTCCGTTCGAGGAGGCCGTGCGCACCGCCGTTGCGGCAGGCGCAGCCTCGGTCCTCGAAGCGGGAGCCGGGCGCTTCGACCCGCGGGAGGCGAGCCGCCTCGCGGGCCTGGTCGAGGTCGACCAGCTCGACCCCGTCGGCCAAGATGCCTAGCGTCCCCTGAGCTCGTCAGGCCCGGGTGGTACGATCGTGGCACTTGAGAGGCGGTAGAAACAGCGGTTTCCGGAACCCAGGCGAGCAGGAAGCGCCTGGGTTTTGTGCCTCGAAGGGAGCGCGCTAGCAGTGGAGCTCGAGCTTGGACGCGCCGAGATCGAGCGGCTCCTCACGCTCGAGCGGAAGTTCGCGAAGGAGGGGCTCACCTTCGGCGACGTCCTGCTCGTGCCGGCGGAGTCCGATGTCCTCCCCGGCGAAGTCTCCACCCGGACACGCTTCGCTCGCGGGATCGAGATCGAGATCCCCGTCGTCTCCGCCGCGATGGACACCGTCACCGAAGCGCGGATGGCGATCGAGCTCGCTCGTGAGGGCGGGATCGGCGTGGTGCACAGGAACCTCCCGGTCGCCGACCAGGTGGCCGAAGTGGACAAGGTCAAGCGCTCGGAGGCCGGCATGATCGACGAGCCGGTGACGCTCAGGCCCGACTCGCTCGTCTCCGAGGCCCTGGAGCTCATGGCCCGCTACCACATCTCCGGGGTCCCGATCACAGACGAGCGCCGGAAGCTCGTCGGGATCCTGACCAACCGCGATCTTCGCTTCCAGGACGACGTCAACCGACCCGTCTCGACCCTCATGACCGCGGAGAACCTGATCACGGTCGCGGTCGGCACGACCCTCGAGCAGGCCCGGGAGACGCTCCACCGCCACAAGGTCGAGAAGCTGCCGGTCGTGGACTCGGACGGCACGCTCCGGGGCCTCATCACGGTGAAGGACATCCAGAAGCGAGTGCAATTCCCGCACGCGACGAAGGACGAGCGAGGTCGACTCCGGGTCGCTGCGGCTGTGGGCGTCGGCACGGAAGGGCTCGAGCGCGCGGAGGCCCTGCTCGCCTCGGACGTCGACGTGCTCGTCGTCGATACGTCCCACGGCCATTCGATCGGAGTCATCGAGGCGATCCGGGAGCTCAAGGGCAGGACCGACCTGCCGGTGGTCGGCGGCAACGTCGCGACGCGGGAGGGCGCCGAGGCGCTTGTCGACGCAGGCGCGGACGCGATCAAGGTGGGGATGGGCCCCGGCGCGATCTGCACGACCCGGGTGGTGGCGGGGATCGGCGTCCCGCAGGTGACGGCCGTCTACGACTGCGCCCAGGTCGCCGCCCGGCATGACGTCGCGCTGATCGCGGACGGTGGCATCCAGTACTCCGGCGACATCGCGAAGGCCCTGGCCGCGGGCGCGGACTGCGTCATGCTCGGCGGGCTCCTGGCCGGCGTCGATGAGAGCCCGGGCGACGTCGTGCTCCATCAGGGAGAGCGGTTCAAGGAGTACCGGGGCATGGGCTCGCTCGGCGCCATGAAGTCGCGCTCGTACTCGAAGGACAGGTACTTCCAGGCCGACGTCGACGACGTCGAGAAGCGCGTCCCGGAGGGGATCGAGGGCCGGGTGAGCTACAAGGGGCCGCTCCGGCCCGTGCTCCATCAGCTGGTCGGCGGGGTGCGGCAGGCGATGGGCTACTGCGGCGCTGCCACCGTCGAAGAGCTGAAGCGCGCCACGTTCGTCCGCGTCACGGCGGCCGGCCAGCGCGAGAGCCATCCGCACGACATCTCGATGGCCAAGGAAGCTCCAAACTACCGAGGCGTGTGAGTTGGCCAATTACCGACCAACCATCTGAGATGGGGCAGGTGCTTCCGATTCCGGAGCCGCCGGTTGAGGAGCGGCCCGTGCTCGTCGTCGACCTGGGCGGCCAGTACTCGCAGCTGATCGCCCGCAGGGTGCGCGAGTGCCGCGTCTACTCCGAGCTCGTCCCGCACACGATGTCGGTGGACGCCATCCGCGCCCGCCGCCCGCTCGGGCTGATCCTTTCCGGCGGGCCGGCCTCGGTGTACGCGGCCGAGGCGCCGCAGCTCGATCCGGGGATCTACGAGCTCGGCGTGCCCATGCTCGGCATCTGCTACGGGATGCAGCTGATCGCGCACCAGCTGGACGGCGAGGTCGACCGCACCGACCGGGCGGAGTTCGGCCGCTCCGAGCTCCAGGCGGAGGCAGGGAGCGCCCTCTTCGAGGGGCTCCCGGCCGAGCAGGCGTGCTGGATGAGCCACCGCGACTCCGTGGTCGCGCCTCCGACGGGCGCGCGTGTGACGGCATCCTCGCCGTCGGCCCCGATCGCCGCGTTCGAGGCGCCCGACCGCGGCCTCTACGGCGTCCAGTTCCACCCCGAGGTCGTCCATACGCCCCACGGCATGGACATCCTCAAGAACTTCCTCTTCCGGGTCGCGGATGCTCCGCCGGTCTGGACGCCCACGGCCGTGATCGAGGAGGAGACCGCGCGGATTCGCTCCCAGGTGGGCAGCGATCGCATTCTCTGCGCGCTCTCCGGGGGAGTCGACTCGGCGGTGGCGGCGCTCCTCGTCCATCGTGCGGTCGGCGAGCAGCTGACCTGCGTCTTCGTCGACCACGGGCTGCTCCGAAAGGACGAGGCGATCCAGGTCGTCGAGACCTTCGAGCGCCACTTCCAGGTGCCGCTCGTCCACGTTGATGCTCGCGAGCGGTTCCTCGCCCGGCTCGAGGGCGTCACCGACCCGGAAGAGAAGCGAAAGCGGATCGGCGAGGAGTTCATCCGCGTCTTCGAGGAGGAGTCGCGCCGGCTCGGCACGATCCGCCACCTCGTCCAGGGAACGCTCTACTCCGACGTGATCGAGTCGGGTGGCTCGGGGGACGGGGTCGCCGCGACGATCAAGTCCCACCACAACGTCGGCGGACTCCCGGAGGACATGGACTTCGACCTCGTCGAGCCGCTGCGGATGCTTTTCAAGGACGAGGTGCGCCGGGTCGGCGAGGAGCTCGGCCTCCCGGAGGGCATGGTCTGGCGCCAGCCGTTTCCCGGCCCGGGGCTTGCGATCCGCATCATCGGCGAGGTGACGGTGGAGCGGCTCGAGCTCGTGCGCGAAGCTGATGCCGTCCTCCAGGAGGAGATCCGCCGCGCGGGCCTCTACAAGGAGCTCTGGCAGAGCTTTTGCGTTCTGCCCGCGATCCGCTCGGTAGGCGTCCAGGGCGACGGCCGCACCTACGCCTATCCGATCGTGATTCGGGCCGTCACGTCCGACGACGCGATGACCGCGGACTGGGCCAGGCTTCCGTACGACCTGCTCGAGACGATCTCGAGCCGGATCATCAACGAGATCCCCGGCATCAACCGCGTGGCGCTCGATCTGTCGTCGAAGCCACCCGCGACGATCGAGTGGGAATAGCCGGCTAGCGGAGGGCTCGGGGAAACGAGCGCTGGCCGCCGGGCCGCGCTACTCGCCCCGAGGCTGCGTCCTCAGTCGCACCGATAGCGCTGCTATCGGCACTCCCTGCGTCCTTGCCTCGGAACGACCATCGCACCCCGACGACGAGCGGAGTTCCGCCAATCCCTCCGCTAGCCGGCGTGGAACCCGATTAGCCCCTCGGGCTCCTCCTCGACGACATCCACCCGCTCCACCTGGGCGGCAGGCGGCCCTTCGCCCGCAGTGGCGACGAGCCGGTCGACGGCGGCCCTGTCTCCCTCGAAGACCGCCTCGACAGTTCCGTCAGCCTTGTTCTGAGCCCACCCGGCGACGCCTTCGAGCTCGGCCTGGTGGAGGAGCGTGGAGCGGAAGAAGACTCCCTGGACGCGCCCGTGAATGATCACTCGGCGCCGGATCACGCGCTGCGCCCCGCGTAGCGTGGGAACCAGGGCAGGAGGAGCAGGGCGACCAGGAGCGAGAAGCTCGCGGCGAGATAGAACGGCGCCCGCGCGTCGAAGTCGAAGAGAGGGACGTAGAGGAGCGGCGCGATCGCGACCCCGGCGAACTTGAAGGCGCTGTAGACGGAGATCGCCCGGCCCGGTTGCCAGGGAAGGACTCGACCGTGATCGTGTTGAGGCCGGCCCACGTGAACGCCGAGGCACAGCCGACCGCGAGGTAGACGAGCGCGAGGCTCCACGCGTTGGGCGCGAAGGCGAGCCCCAGGACTCCGGCGGTGCAGGCGATCGCCCCCGCGAGAGCCGTCCGGGGCCGCCCGATCCGGTCGACTGCAGACCCTGCGTACCTGCCCAGCGCGATGGCGCCGAGGCCATACCCCGCGACGAGGACGCCACGGGTCCCCGAGCTGAGCCCGAACTCCCGGTCGGCGACCAGGACGACCACGAACCCGATCGCGGTGAACCCGAGGTAGCCGAGCATGGCTTTGGCTCCGAGGAGCGCGATCCAGCGGTTCGCGAGAGAGCGGAGGCCGCCCTCGCCGGGCTGGCGTTCCTCGATCGCTCCGAGCGAGTGACGCGGGAGCGCCAGCACGGCCGCGACGACTGCGACGAGGACGAAGGCGAGCCGCCAGGACACCTCGCCCAGGGCACCCCCGATCGCGGGCGCGAACGTAACCCCCGCAGCCTGCCAGGCCGCGAAGGTGCCGACGCTTCGCCCGAGCACCTCTGGCGCCACGACCTCCGAGAGGGCGGCGAGGAGGATGGGGGAGAGGAACGCGTTGGCAGCACCCATGAGGGCGCGGCCGGCGAGGAACACCCAGATCGACGGCGCGAACGCGCAGACGAGGGCCGCGCCGCCGAAGACGAGGTACCCGGCCCGGACGACCCGTCGCGGCCCGAGCCGGTTCGCGAGCGTCCCCGACACGAGCTGCAGGACGGCGAACGGCACCATGTAGACGGTGATCGCGCCCGCGACGAGCGCGAGCGACGTGTCGAGGCCCTCGGCCACGTTCGGGATCAGCGCGATCAGCATCGCGCCTCCGAACGGGCCCAGGAACCCGCCCGTGTAGAGAGGGAAGGTCACGCGCACGCGCCTAGGCTACGGTGGCGCGGTCGCCCTCCGGGCAAGGCTGATGGAATACGCGGGTGAGTTCGATCCCGGCCGGTGGCCCGGCCCCTCCCGTCACCAGGAACACGATCCTCCTCGCCGCGTCGCTCGCGACCGTCTCGGGGATGCTGCAGCTCGGGGCGGCGATCGCGACGATCACCTTCGTCCTCGTGACCGGGATCGACGCGCTGCTCGGCCTCGGCCCTGCCATCCTCCTCTCGAGCGGCGCCTTGGCGGCGCTCTTCGCCGGACGCGCCATGGACAGGGCCGGACGGATCCCGGTCCTTGCGGCGGGGTACTTCGCCGGGATGGCCGGCTCCGGTTTGATCGCCGTGGCCGCGTACGCAGAGTCGTCGCTCGCGCTGATTCCGGGCCTGGCGCTGGTCGGAGCGTTCGCCGGAGTCGCGAACCTGACCCGGACCGCGGCCGGAGACATGTATCCGCCCGAGCACCGCGCGCGCGGGATCTCGTTCGTCCTCTTCGGCTCCGTGTTCGGGGCGATCCTCGGGCCGGCGGTGTTCGCACCGCTCTTTTCGGGCCGCGATCTCGAGGCGGAGTCGCTGGTCGTGCCCTGGCTCGCCGGTGGCGGCTTCCTGATCGTCGGGCTGGCCCTCGTCCTCGCCGTCCGCCCGGATCCGAAGCGGATCGCCGAGCTGCTCGGAACCTCGAGCGGCGCCCCGCCGCCGGCCGCCGCCGCGCCGCCCTCCGAGATCCTTCGACGCCCGGGAGCGCTGCCGGCACTCCTGGCCGCGCTCGCGAGCTTCGGCGTCATGGTCAGCGTCATGAACCTGACCGGCTACGTCGTCGTCACCGAGCACGGGCACGAGCAGAAAGACGTCTTCCCGATCATCGGGGCGCACGTGCTCGGGATGTACGCGCTCGTGCTCTTCGTGGGGCCGGTCATCGACCGGATCGGCCGCACCCAGTCGCTCGTGGGCGGCCTCGCGATCATGGCGCTCTCCTGCATCCCGCTTGCCTGGACGGGGGGCGTCGCCGTCACGGGCGTGCTCCTCTTCGGGCTCGGGCTGGGCTGGAACCTCTCCTTCGTGGCCGCCACAGCGCAGCTCGCCGACCTCACCTCCCCCGCCGAGCGGGGGAAGCTGCTCGGTTTCAGCGACCTCCTGTCCGGGATCCTCGGCGCCTCGCTGGCCCTGCTCGGGGGCTTCGCGCTCGAGACGCTCGGAGTCGCCGCGCTCGCGGCCGGAGCGACCGCGATCGCGCTCGCGCCCATCACGCTCATCGTGCGCCGCCGGCTGCGGCCAGACCCCGCTCTTGCTACCATCTCCGACCGCTGAGGCGGACCCGTATCCGCCCTTTTCTGCGATGAAGACCTGGAACGCGAAAGCGCATGAGATCGAGCGACGCTGGTACGTCGTGGACGCCGAGGGCGAGACCCTGGGCAGGTTGGCGACCCGCATCGCAGACACGCTCCGCGGCAAGCGGAAGCCCGTGTTCACGCCACACGTCGACACCGGGGACTTCGTCGTCGTCGTGAACGCCGAGAAGATCTCCGTGACCGGGAACAAGCTCCAGCAGAAGCGCTACTACCGCCACTCCGGCTATCCCGGCGGCCTACGGTCGCGAACGCTCGCTGAGCAGCTCGACCGGCGGCCCACCGAGGTCATCCGCAAGGCCGTGAAGGGCATGCTCCCGCGGAACCGGCTTGCGAACCGCCAGATCACCAATCTGAAGGTCTATGCCGGGCCGGAGCATCCGCACGAGGCGCAGGATCCCCAACCCCTGCCCGAGTCGTGAGCCAGCTCGCGCAGTACCAGGGCACGGGGAAGCGAAAGACGTCGGTCGCCCGCGTCATCCTGCGTCCCGGCGACGGTCAGACGTGGATCAACGGTCGCACGCTCGAGGAGTACTTCCCGCGCCACGTGCTCCGGACCGTGGCCACCATGCCGCTTCGGACCGCCGGCGTCGAGGGCACGTTCGACATCAGGGCGCGCCTCCACGGGGGCGGGCCCGCAGGACAGGCCGGCGCACTTCGGCACGGGATCGCCCGAGCGCTCATCGAGGCCGACCCCGAGCTTCGCATCGTGCTGAAACGCGAAGGGTTCCTGACGCGCGACGCTCGCATCGTCGAGCGCAAGAAGGCCGGGCTCCGCAAGGCCCGCAAGCGCCCCCAGTTCTCCAAGCGCTAGTCCGGCTCTAGGAGGGCTCGGCGAACGAGCGCTGTGCCGACGACGAGCGACGTTCACCAATCCCCCCTAGAGCCGGTCGCGGATCGAATCCAGGTCCGAGTCGCTCGCGGCGTGCTCGCGTAGGTCAGGGTCCAGCTCGAGCGCCCGCTGGACGTGTGCGGTCGCCGCGTCATGGTCTCCGGCGAGCGCCTCGAAGCAGCCGAGGTTGTAGAGGAGGCTCGGATTGTCCGGGTGATCCGGCAGGCCGGAGGCGACCAGCTCGGCGGCTTTGTCGTACTCGCCCGCTTCGACATGAGGCCGTGCCGCGAACCACAGCTCCCAGGCGGAGGGCTGGAACGCCTCTTCGCGGGGGCCACCGATCGCGAGGACCGTGGACTTCGGCTCCTTCGCAACGGCGTGACGCTTCACGGCGGGATCGCGAATGAAGATCAGGGTGCCCTCGGGCGCGTCCACCTCTTCACCGCCGACGGAGAAGGTCGCATGCCCCGAAGCCACGTAGTAGAGCTCCTCGTGCCCGCCCCCGAGCTCGTCGTGATCTTCGACCAGCTCGTCTCCGGCATTCTCCGCCGTATAGGCGTTGACCCCGAAGGCACCGATGTCGAAGCGCCGACGGATCGGCCGCCACACGAGCGTGCCCTCGACCCGGATGGCGTCCAGCTCGGAGAGATGAGCGGTGTCGAACGGCTTCGCGTCCATGCGCGGGAAGTCTCCCACACGGCTACCGTTCCGCGGTCGTGCGCCGCTATTTCGGAACGGACGGTGTCCGCGGGGTCGTCGGCGACGATCTGACCGAGGACCTCGTCGAGCGACTCGGGCTCGCCTTCGCCGTCTGGGCCGAGCGAGACTCGGTGCTGATCGGCCGGGACACCCGGGGCTCCGGGCCCGCGCTCGAGGCGGCTCTCGCGCGAGGGCTCGTAGCGGGCGGCGCAGACGCAATCCTCGGCGGCGTCCTTCCGACACCCGCGGTCGCGCTGCTCGCGGAGCGGTGCGGTGCGGTCGTCTCGGCGTCCCACAACCCGGCCGAGTACAACGGCGTCAAGTTTTTCGCCGCGAGCGGGTCGAAGCTCGCTGATGCCGACGAGGAGGCGGTGGAGGCCCCGCTGACGGCACCGCCCGCGCGTAGCGGTGGAGAGATGCGCGAGGCGGGGGGATTCGACACGCGCTACGTCGAGCTCGTCGGCGAGCGCTTCGGTGCGCCGCTCGAGGGGCTACGGCTGTGCGTCGACTGCGCCCACGGCGCCATGTATCAGGTCGCCCCAACGGCGCTCGAGCGGCTCGGCGCGGAGGTCACAACGATCGGCGCGGCCCCCGACGGGACGAACATCAACGCGGGCTGCGGCGCCACCGACCTCGGCCTGCTCTCCGACACGGTGCAGGCCGGCGCCTTCGACCTGGGCGTTGCCTTCGACGGCGACGGCGACCGAATGCTCGCCGT
>JBPCPR010000170.1:0-3607 GCA_050998925.1 Gaiellaceae bacterium | reverse complement strand
CGTAGAGGACGATGCGCAGGGGCTGTCCGATGAGGCTGACTCCGTACGCATCGTGGCCGCGAATCAGCGCCTGTCCGATCCCCACTCCGAGCAGGACGAGCGGAACCCCGAGGAGCAGGGTGCGCGGAGTCGGTATCGGGTTGTCGCCGGGCTGGACGAGCAACGCGGCGAGCCACGATCCGAATGCGAGCAGCACGAGCACGTCCGGCACGGTGACGACGAGCCCACCGAATCCGATTGCCTTGCTCGCGATTCCGCCGGGCCAGATCGCGAGCCCGAGCGCCGCATAAACGAGGACAACCCGGTGAGACCCGGCGAGGAGCGCGAACAGGAGGATCAGTCCGGGAAGGATCGCGGCGAGCCCCGCCATCGCGAGCTGCTCCCGTGCGACCGCGCGCCCGATCCCGAACGAGACGAACAGGAGGCCGGCCGCGAGGGCCGCGGAGATGAGCGCCGGGGCGACTCGGATTCGGATCGCGTCTACTCCGCCCACCTCCCCCGCGCACTAGCACCGCGCGCCACTCTCCGATTGCGGAAGACCTCACGCGCTACGAGCGCGGCGAAGCGCACGTTTCCGACTGCGTACCGTCGTGCGAGCCGCCGCGGCTCCTGGGCGAGGCGGAACGCCCACTCGAGCCCCGCGTGCTGCGCCCACCGGGGAGCTCGCCGTCGCCGGCCGGCCAGGACATCGAGCGAGCCCCCGACGCCCATCGCGAACGGCACCCGGAGGGTTTCGCGGTGACGGGCGAGGAAGAGCTCTTTTTGCGGCGTCTCCAGGGCCAGGACGAGGATGTCCGGGCGGGCAGCGGCAATCTCGGACACGACGCCGTCTTCCTCGCCCCGTGAGAAATAGCCATGCCGATAGCCGGCGAGCACGACGTCAGGATGCCTCAGCTCGAGCGCGGCCGCAGCGTTGGCGATGACGTCAGGGCGGGCTCCGAGCAGGTAGACCCGATACCCGCGTGCAGAGGCCCGGGCGAAGAGGCCGTGCATGAGGTCGATGCCCGCCACACGTTCCGGGAGCGGCCGGCCGAGAAGCCGGGACGCCCACACCACCGGCTGCCCGTCCGCGGTCACGAGGTCGCAACCGGCGACGGCCGCCCGCAGCTCAGGATCTGACTGCATCCGCACGACCTTGGCCGCATTGACCGACGCGTGCTGGCCATGCCGTCCCTCGGCGATCATGCGGTCGACCGAGTCGAGGGCCTCGTCGAGCGTCAGCGGGTCGACCGGTGCTCCGAGCAGCTCCAGGCGGCCCTCACCCATGCGTCGTCCCCGTGCTGGCAAGCCCGTCGTGGATCCAGGTCTGGAGGTGGTGGACGATGCGCTCACCGGCTCCTCCGTCCCAGAGTTCAGGGATTCGCGCGGCCGACGTCGCCTTCCCGTCGAGGATTGCAAGCGTCTCCGCGAGGACCCGCGTCGGATCCGTTCCGACGACGCGGTTCGTGCCGTGGGAGACGGTGACAGGCCGCTCAGTCGACGTGCGTAGGGTCAGACAGGGCACACCGAGAACGGTGGTCTCCTCTTGCACCCCGCCCGAGTCGGTCAGGACGACTCGGGCCTTGGCCATCAGGCCGGTGAAGTCGAGGTAGCCGAGCGGCTCGGTCACGACGAAGCCGGGATCGTCGGCGATCGCTCGGTCGAGGTCGAGCGACCTCAGACGGGCCGCAGTACGAGGATGGAGGGGCAAGACGACCGGCAGGCGCCGCGAGACTTCCCGCAGAGCGCCGACGAGAAGCCGCAGCGTCTCTGGATCGTCGACGTTCTCAGGCCGGTGCAACGTGACCAGCGCATAGCCGTTGTCCGCGAGACCGAGCCTCGCAATGACGTTCCTGCGCGAGGCCGGCCCGCGGAAGCGAAGCAGGGTGTCGATCATCGGATTGCCGACGAAGACGATTCGGTCCGCCGGAATCCCCTCGCGGAGGAGGTTCTCGTCGCCGTCCCGGCTCGTCGTGTACAGGAGGGACGAGAGGTGGTCCGTCAGCCGTCGGTTCAGCTCCTCCGGCATGCGGGGATCGAACGATCGCAACCCTGCCTCGACGTGCGCGACCGGAAAGTGCTCCTTGGCCGCGACCAGCCCGCAGGCGAGCGTCGAGTTCACGTCGCCGACGACCATCACGACAGAGGGTCGCAGGCGCAGGAGTTCCGACTCGAAGCCGAGCATGATGCGCGCAGTCTGCTCCGCATGGCTTCCCGATCCGACCCCTAGGTGGACGTCCGGCGCCGGAAGCTCGAGCTCTTCGAAGAAGATGCGTGAGAGCTCGTCGTCGTAGTGCTGGCCGGTGTGCACCATCCGGCAGGAGAGCCCTGCGGCCCGGGCAGCCGCCGCAACGGGGCCGGCCTTCATGAAGTTCGGGCGGGCACCGACGACCAGGAGCACGTCGGTCGGTCGCTCAGAAGCACCGGCCCGCGGGCTCATGCAGCCTCCATCGCGTCGAGCCCCGCGCCGGCCAAAGCCCTGGGATTGGAGGCGGCCTCGGCGAGCATCTCCTCCCAGCCCACGATCGCAGCTCTCCAGTCGAACGTCGCGGTCGCGTGCTCGCGACAGCGGGCGCGCAAGGCGGGTCCGGTCAGGCCGAGAGCCCGTTCGATTCCGGCCGCGAGATCGTCGGGTGAGGCCGAGGCGGCGAGCAGGCGAGGATCGAGCGGCTCGAGCAGCTCCGGCGTAGCACCGACGGGCGTTCCGAGCACCGGCGTTCCGCAGGCGAGCGCCTCGACGGTGGCAAGTCCAAAGCCCTCGTAGGCGGTGGTCGGCAGGACGAACAGGTCCGCTGCCCGGTACCAGGAGCGAAGCTCCTCGTCGGAGACCGTCCCGACGAAGCGGACACGACTCGCGAGCCCGAGCTCGGAGGCGAGGCGACGGAGCGCCGGCTCCAGCATCCCGCGTCCGACGATCGCGAGCGTGACGCGCTCGTCGCCGAGCAGGGTGAGGGCCCGCAAAAGCTCCTCGAGGCCCATCCGTGGATCGAGCCGCCGAGCGGTGAGAAGGAGCGGAACCCCCCCAGGGAGACCGAGGGCGTGGCGCGCCGCCTGCTGCTCCTCGGCGGGATGGAAAAACCGCGTGTCGATTCCACCCTGGACGACACGAACCCGGTCCGAGTGCTTCGGATGCAGATCTTCGACGAGGCCCTGGCTAAAACGGCTGAGCACGAGGATCCGCCTCGCTTTCGCGACGGCAAGTCGCTCGAGGAGGGTGAGCGCCGGTTGCAGCGCCGTCTTCCCCAGGCGGCGCGGGCCCGGCGGCATGCGGCGGCGCAACAGGCGAAGCTCGAGCGGGGCCGATGCATGGAAGACCAACGCGGTCGGAATACCGAGCCGCGCAGCGAGAAGGCCGGTGAAGTTTGTCGGCTGGTGAGCGACCAGGACGTCGAATCGCTGACGGTTGAGCGCACGGGCACGGCGCCCAACCTCGACGATGTCGGTGAACGTATCCGGAAGGGCCGTCCGTGACAGGACACGGTGAAGGGACAAGCGCTCCTCGCGCAGGACGAGTGGTTCCCCCTCGGCGCGGGGCGCGAGCACGGTGACCTCGTGGCCGCGCTCGGCCAGTGCTCGGGCGGTGTCGGTGGCAACCCGGCCCGAGCCGCCCCGGTAGTCGGGAAACCAC
>JBPCPR010000141.1:0-3070 GCA_050998925.1 Gaiellaceae bacterium | reverse complement strand
CACCTCGACATGCCGCTCGTGCTCGACCTCTACATGGCCGGACGGCTCGACCTCGACCGGCTGGTGACGCGGACGTACCGGCTCGACGAAGTCAACGAGGCCTTCGCCGCCATGAACGCGGGCGAGGTGGCCCGGGGCGTGATCGAGCTGTGAGAGCGTGAGCCGCAGCGAGACCCAGATCGGCGAGGCCTTCGTGGGCGAGGGTGCGAACGCCGCGCACGTGAACACCGTGCTCGGACGCAAGGGCGGCCCCGTCGAGACGGCCTGGGCGACCGCGCTCGCCACCCCGCGCCAGGGGCACGCCGCCTTTGTCGTCACCCACCAGCCGAGTCTCGCCGTGAAGCCGGCCACCCTCTTCGTGAACAAGGCCGACATTCGCGGCGACCGTCATGCCGAGCTCACCTGGGGAGCGGCTCAGGCGGGCGTCGCCCGGGGCGTCATGAAGGCCGTCTCGGACGGCACCATCCCGGCCGGCGAGTCGGACGCGCTCCTCCTGATCGCGGCCGTCTGGGTGAACTGGAAGGCCGCCGACGACGCCCTCGTCTACGAGCACAATGCGGAGGCGACGCGTCTGGCCCTGGAGGCCGGAGCACGCGGGCTCCCCCTCCTCGAGGACGTTCTCGGGGCCGGAGAGCCCTGGAATGCTTTCTTCCGTCCGCTCGATGGTTGATCACCGACCAACGATCTCCTAAATGGTGATCACGGCCATCCGGCTGCGACGGGTCGCGCACGAGCTCGACCCACCGTTCGCCGCTGCCTGGGATCCCGTTCCGCGACGCCGGTTCGAGGCGACTATCGTCCTCGTGGAGACCGACGAGGGGCTCGCCGGCATCGGCTCGGGCGACACCATGGGCGGCTTCGAGGCGTACGAGCACCTCTTCGTCGGCCGCGATGCCCTCGACATCGAACGCCACGCGCGTGTCCTCGAGACGATCGCCTTCCACGCGGGCCGCTATTGGCCGCTCGAGGCGGCTCTCTGGGATCTGCTCGGGAAGGCGCGCGGCGAGCCCGTCGCCGAGCTGCTCGGGGGAGCGGCAGACCAGCTCCCGCTCTACGCCTCGACCGGCGCGATCCGGCCACCGGGAGAGCGCGCAGAGCTCGCCCTGCGCCTGCGGGAGGAGGGCTTCCGTGCGCTCAAGCTCCGGGTCGAGCCGGACGACCTCCGGGAAGGGATTGCCTCCGTGGCCGCGGTGCGGGACGCCGTCGGAGACACGATGGAGATCATGGTCGACCTGAACCAGGGCTGGCGGATGCCGGGCGACGTCCGCGACCCGCTCCCCTACGAGACCGTGCGAGGCTTCGCCGACGAGCTCGGCGCCTACGACGTGCGCTGGCTCGAAGAGCCTTTCGCAGGCGAGGACGTGGCCGGCCTGGCACGTTTGCGCCGCGAGTCCGGTCTTCCGGTCGCGGGCGGCGAGATGGCCCGCACGCCGGCGCTCCTCGACGCCTACCTCGAAGCGGACGCGCTCGACGTCTACCAGCCGGACGCCGTCCTCGCGGTGGGCATCAAGCAGGCACGGGACCTCGGGCGGCGGGTGCTCGAGCGCGGGCTCGCCTTCACGCCGCACACCTGGACGAACGGGATCGGCCTCGTCGCGAACCTGCACCTCTCGGCCGGGATCGGCGGCGGCCCCTATCTCGAGTTCCCGTACGACCCGCCCGGTTGGACTCCGGCACGGCGCGACTTCATGCTCGCCGAGCCGCTCGTCCCCGACGCGGACGGTTGCCTGGCCGTCCCGACAGCGCCGGGCCTCGGGATTCAACTGAATGGTTGATCGAAACTTCCGACACCCACGGATGGCGGCGCAGACACGGCGCCAGGGCACACCCTCGCCCTTCTCGAGGCTTCCAGCCCTGCCTGTGGACGCTGGCGCACCCTGGCTTGGTCTGGCCGGTCACCGCTGGCGCGTCGATTACCGACCAACCACCGCGGATGCCTAGTTTCGACGTCCACCAGCACCTCTGGCCGGAGGAGCTCCTGACCGCGCTCGCAAACCGCCGCGAGTTCCCTCGCCTCCGCGGTGCGACGCTGGAGCTGGCCGAGGGCAGCTTCGAGGTCGACCTCGACGACCATCGGCTCGACCGCCGGCTGGTGCAGCTCGACCGCGACGGCGTCGACGTGGCGATCGTCTCGCTCCCACCCACCATGGGCTGGGAGTCGGCCCCCGAGCTCGCCGTGGCCTTCCACGAGGGAATCGAGCGGCTGGTCGGGGAGTCCGGCGGGCGCTTGCGGGCCTTCGCCAGCGGCGAGTGCCGCCCCGGGTATGCCGGCGCGTGCATCTCCGGCCGGCAACTGATCGCGGGCGTGGACGGGCTCGCCTCGGAGCTCGCCGCTGCCGGCCAGGCGCTCTTCGTCCATCCGAGCCTGCCCGAGCCGGCACCACCCGGCTCGCCGTCCTGGTGGACGGGCGTCGTCGATTACACGGCGCAGATGCAGGCCGCGTTCGCGTGGTGGATCGCCCGGGGGCCTGAGACGGCGCCGGGCGTACCGGTCGTGTTCGCGATCCTGGCGGGTGGGGCGCCGTTCCAGCTCGAGCGGCTCCGCGGGCGAGGCGGGCCGGAGGCCCAGGGGCTCCTCGACTCGAGCGTCTTCCTGGACACGGCGTCCTACGGCCCGCACGCGCTCGAGCTCTGCCTCTCGACGCTCGGCGCCCAACCGCTTCTCTACGGGAGCGACGTGCCCGTGATGGACTCCCGGCCCACCCTGCAAGCGCTCTCCGGCCTCGGTGACAGCGTGAAAGCTACGGTCATGACTCGGAACCCGACGGATCTCTTCGGATGAGCGCGGTGACGCCGACGCCACTCGAACGCGCACCGGCAAGCCTTGCGCCCGGGCGGGAGCTCTTTCTGAAGCGCGAGGACGTCCACGAGCTCGGGTCGTTCAAGTGGCGCGGTGCTCTGCCCACGCTCGAGGCCTACAGGGCCGACGGGGCCGCCACCGTCGTCACCGCGTCGACCGGAAACCATGGAGCGGCGACGGCGTGGGCGGCGAAGCGACTCGGGCTCCGCGCCATCGTCTACGTCCCCGAATCGGCGAGTCGCGAGAAGGTCGCGATCATCGAGCGGTTCG
>JBPCPR010000119.1:0-3404 GCA_050998925.1 Gaiellaceae bacterium | reverse complement strand
CGTCTCGGTTTCCCGCCTCGTCCATGGGTACGAACCGCTCGTAGCTGTGCTCATGAGCTGTTAGGAGAACGTCGGCGCCCTCTTCGTGGAGGATCTGCCAGAGTGGACGGACGCGCTCGGTCTCCTTGGGCTCGCCGTACCGACCGGAGCTGACCGGCGGACGGTGCCAGTACACGAGCGTGCAACGCCGCTCGCTCTTCTCTAGATCGTCGCGAAGCCATCTTGGCTGCGGGTCGTCGAGGTCGCAACCGCCCACCCGCCAGCAGTCGCTGTTCAAGGCGACCACGTGCCACGTGCCGAAGTCGAAGCTGTAGTAGTACTTGTCGTACGGACCGCCTCGCGCGCCGAAGAAGTCCCAGTAGCCCTGCGCGTTCTTCGTCGCGTGGTCGTGGTTGCCCGGCACCGGCTTCGTCCGATCCTTGAATTTCCCCCAGGAGGGGCCGTAGCAGTTCTCGTACTGCTCGGTGGTTCCGTACTGGTAGGCGTTGTCACCGAGAGTCAAGATGAGGGCTCTCGGATATTCGGCGAGGATGTCGGCTGTCGCCTCGTCGCCCTGGTTTTCGCATTCTGCGATGTCGCCCGCGGCGAGTAGCGTCGTCGCCGACAGTTTGAGCCGAGTCTCGCTCGCCTCGCTCCTGCGCGTTACGGCGGCGGCGATGCCCCCGGCGATCAACAAGAGTAGGGTCGTAGCGAGGATGACGATGTCCCGAGAACGCATCCCATCACTCACTCTAGCGCGCTGGGCCTGGTTGCTCTAGGCCGGATCTGAGCGCGCGCTCTGAGACGATCGGGTTTAGCGCGTGCCGCCGGCTCCGCTGGGCGGCAGATCGGATCTCGGGTCGGCACGGCCGGCGCGACTACCGTTACCCGCAAGTGAGCCAGGAACTCATCCCGGGGCGGTTCAACGGCCCTCCCGACTCTGCCAACGGCGGGTACGTCTGCGGGCGCCTGGCCGCGCATCTCGGAGGCTGCGCCGAAGTCACGCTTCGCGTCCCGCCACCGCTCGACATCCCGCTCGAAGTTGTCCGGGCGGGCGACGGGGTCGAGCTGCGCGACCATGGCCGCCTCGTCGCGGAGGCCCGGCCCGCCGCGACCGAGCTGGACATCCCCGGTCCGGTCACGCTGCCAGAGGCGGATCTCGCCTCCCGTACCTTCGCGGGCTTCATGCATCACGCTTACTCGACGTGCTTCGTCTGCGGCCCCGACCGCACGGACGGGCTCGCCATCTATCCCGGGCCCGTCGCGGGGCGGAACGGGCTGGTTGCCGCACCCTGGGTCCCTGGCGACGAGGTGGCTGCGGAGCTCGTCTGGGCGGCCCTCGACTGCCCTTCCGGATGGGCGGTCGACGACTTCCAGCGCGAAGGAATTCTCCTCGGCCGGCTCGCCGCCCGCATACTCGAGCTGCCGCGTGCCGGCGAGCCGCATGTCGCGATCGGCTGGCGGCGGGCGATCGAGGGTCGCAAGCGCCTGGCCGGCTCCGCCCTCTTCACCGGAAGCGGCGACCTGCTCGCCTTCGCGAGCTCGACCTGGATCACCTTGCGCTCGAGCTAGTAGTCGAGCACCTTCGAGAGCTCCAGCTGGACGGCTGTGCGGCGAAATCCGAGTGCGTCGTTCAGGGCGAGCATGCCGGTGTTCTCGAAGTCGGTGCCGGTCACGATCCGCTCGACGCCCCGGTCGGCGGCGAGCCGCATGGACTCGAGCTTGACCGCTCGCGCGAGCCCGCGGCGGCGGAACTCGGGGAGCGTGCCGGTCACCTCGACCTCCGCGAAGCGCCCGGCGACGAGGAGCCAGGACGCGGCCACGGCGCGTCCGTCGACGAGCGCGACTACGCTCGTCTCGCCGTCGAGGTGTGGCTTCCGCCACATCTCGGCCTCCCACTCGTCGAAGCTCGCACCGGTCCACGGCTCGTCCGTCGGCATGTCCGCTTCCACCGTCACGAAGAGCTCGTGCAGCTCGCGCACCCGATCGTGAAGCTCCCCGAGCTGGACGATCGTGGTCCCGGCCGGAACGGACGCGGCCGGCGGATCGGCCGCGCGGAGGTCGATGTCGAAGAGCTGCTCCCGGCGTGCGGTCGCGAAGCCTCGCGCGGCTGCAAAACGGGCGCCGCGAGACTCCAGCAGGACGTACGACGTCACTTTTCGGGCGCCGCAAGCACGTAGGTGGGCCTCCGACCGGTCGAACAGCTCGCGGCCGAGGCCCTCGTCTTCCCGGTCCACCCGGACGGCGACCCACAGGTCCGCAACGTCGGGGCTCGCGACCTGCCAGGTGAGGTTGGCAGCCGCCCAGCCCACGACCTGGTCGCCATCGACGGCGACGAGCCAGTTCGCCCGCGCTCGTTGCGGGCTGCTCTCATATTCGTGCAGCACGCTCGCGGCCGTCCACAGCCAGTGTGGATTGGCCGCGCGAGCAGCCGCCGCGACCGAAGGAGCGTCGTCCGGAACGAACGGTCGGATCACCCGAAGCGTCCCGGCCGGTGCTCCGGGGTCGGCCGCCCCTCCACCAGACGCTTGCAGGCAGCCGGGATGGTCAGCATCCCGATGGACGAGAAGCCGGACGCAACCTCGAGGCCTCCGATCCCGGCCACCGGGCCGACGATCGGGAGCCCGTCCGGGCTCATCGCCCGCCGCCCCGACCAGGCGGCGACGACCGGAACCTCGCGCAGTTGCGGCGACACGCGCGCTGCGCGTTCGGCAAGGCGGCGGACCGTGTCCGGCCCCTCCGCCTCCTCCGTCAGCGACCGTCCCAGCGACGTCCCGATCACACACTGGCCGGCCGAGCGCCCGCCCAGGAGGAGCGAGACCAGGCTCGGCTCCTCGACCTCTCCGGCGGCAACCTGCGCGAGCGTCGGCTCTGCAACGAGCATGCCCATCTCCTCCTGAGCCGGCCAAACTGCCTGCTCGATCGAGTACTGCGGCGGTCGGTCGACCGGAGCCGTCTCCAGGAGCCAACCCCGCGACGACGAGACCGGGAGATCGACTCCGACCGTGCGGAGGAGGAACCTCGTGCGCGGCCCGCCCGCGACGACGAGGCGGTCGCACCGGAGGATGCCTGCGTCCGTGGCCAGGCCCGTGACCCGATCCCGGTCGACGAGGATCCGCTTCGCCTCGCACCCGAGACGGAGCTCGACCCCGGCGCGGCGCGCGGCCTCGGCCATCGCCGTCGTCGCGCCCATCGCGTCGAGGATGTACCCGCCTTCGACGACGTACCCGCCGGCGAGATCGTCCGCGAACCAGTCGTCCTCGCGGAGGTCGACCTCCTCGCCGCCGACGGCGTCCGCATACGCCCGTGCGTGTGCGAGCTCGCTCTCCTCCACTGCGAGGACGAGCTGGGGGCGCGGCCCGAAGTCGAAGCGTACCGGCCCGGCCTCCTGAAGCTCCGCGTAGATCGCCGCGGACTCCTCCAGG
>JBPCPR010000091.1:0-3814 GCA_050998925.1 Gaiellaceae bacterium | reverse complement strand
ACGGCGCTGGATCAGCACAGCCGCTCACGGCACGTAGCGCTGCTACGCACCGCGAGCTGCCCCGGTGCCCAGCTTGGTCTGGAGCGCCCCCGGCGGCGGCAGAATTTCACATCAACCCTCTAGGTCTGAATGACTGCGACGACCTCGTCGCGCTTTCGTTCCATGAGTTCCTTGCTCCGGCCCTCGAGGTTCAGTCGTAGGAGCGGCTCCGTGTTCGACGGCCGGACGTTCAGGCGCCAATCCTCGGCGGTCACGGAAAGTCCGTCGAGGTGCGACACCTCACCTTCCGGGCCAAAAAGCTCCTCGAGTCGCCGGAGCTTCCCCGGCACGTCGGCAACCGGTGTGTTGATCTCCCCTGTCAGGAAGTAGCGCTCGCGAAAGGGCCGCAGGATCTCGGAGAGCTTGCGGCCTTCCTTCGACACCAGCTCGAGCAGAAGGAGCGCAGGGATCGTCCCTGAGTCGGCCTGGCTGAAGTCGCGGAAGTAGTAATGGCCGGAGACCTCGCCGGCGAAGACGGCGCCGACCTCACGCATCCGGTGCTTGATGAACGCGTGGCCGACCCTGTTCACGACAGGGATGCCGCCGGCAGCGCGAACGACATCCGGCACGGCCCAACTCGCGCGCACGTCGTAGATGATGGTGCCACCGGGCTCCTTCTCGAGCAGCGAGCGGGCGAGGAGCGCGGTCACGAAGTCGCCAGGAACGAACTCGCCGGTGTCGTCGACGAAGAAGCATCGGTCCGCATCGCCGTCGAAGGCGATGCCTAGGTCGGCGCCCTCGTCGAGCACCTTCTGGATCACGAACTCCCGGTTCTCCGGCAGGAGCGGGTTGGGCTCGTGATTGGGGAAGGTGCCGTCGGGTTCGAAGAAGCACCTGACCGCCTGGATCGGGAGGCGGTCGAGGATTCCCGGCAGCATCGCCCCGGCCATGCCGTTCGCCGCGTCGATCACGACTCGGAGCGGCTCGACCGCGGCCGGGTCGATGAACGAGAGCACGCGATCGACGAAGGCCGGGTGGACATCCTCCTTCCGGACCTGTCCCGGGGCCTGGCCCCTAGACTCGTCCTCGAGGGACATGGCACGGTCGCGAATCTCGAGGAGCCCCGAGTCTCCGCCGACTGGTAGCGCGCCGTGGCGCACGATCTTCATCCCGGTGTACTCCTTCGGGTTGTGCGAGGCCGTGACCGTGAAGCCTCCATCCAGATCCAGCTCCTCGACGGCGAAATAGAGCATCTCGGTGCCGATCATCCCGACGTCGACGACGTCCACGCCCGCGTCGATCACACCCTCTATGGCCGCCGTGGCCATGGTCGGAGACGAGACCCGCATGTCCCGGCCGACGGCGATCGCACGCGGCTCGAACTCTTCCGCGTAGGCCCGGCCGATCCTGTAAGCGCCGTCCTCGTCGAGCTCCTCGGGGTAGAGGCCGCGAACATCGTAGGCCTTGAAGACCTTGGGTTCGAGCGCCACGCGGGAATCCTAGATCGCCGGCTACGGCGTCCAGCCCGCGGCGAGCTTCGCGCGTGTGTCGGCGAGAGCCTCGGGGATCACCTTGACGTCCGCAAGCACCGGCATGAAGTTCGTGTCGCCCGCCCAGCGCGGGACGACGTGGAGGTGGACGTGGTCGACGACGCCTGCCCCCGCCACTCGCCCGAGGTTCCAGCCGAGGTTGTAGCCCTGCGGGTGCATGGCCTCGGCGAGCACGTCGAGCGCGGTGGCGGCGAGCCGGTGCACCTCGAGCGCCTCGTCGTCCGAGAGGTCGCCGAGGCGGCCGGCATGCGTGTACGGCGCGACCATGAGGTGGCCGGAGGCGTACGGGAACTTGTTGAGGAGGACGAATGCGCGCTCGCCTCGGTGCACCACGAGCCGCTCCTCGTCGGCGCCCGCGGCCGCGTCGCAGAAGACGCAGCCGGTCTGCTCCTCGCTGCCCTGGACGTATTCCAGCCGCCAGGGTGCCCAGAGTCGCTTCAAAACCAGCGCTTGTAGCGGAAGAACGCCAGCATTCCGCCGAGCGTCGTCACCATGCTCCCGATGATTACCCAGAAGGCCGTGTCCGTGCCCTCGCCCGGGAAGATCACATTCATCCCGAAGACGCTCGCGATCAGCGTCAGCGGGAGCAGCGTGACGCTGATGATGGTCAGGAGTCGCAGGACGTCGTTCTGCTTGTGGGAGATGACCGACTCGTTGGTCGACTCGAGGCCCTCGAGGACCTCCTTGTAGTTGTCGAGAAGGTCCCAGATCCGCTCGGCGGCGTCGACGATGTCGTCGAAGTAGATGTCGAGCTCCTCCGGCAAGAAGCGCTGCGTGTACCGCTCGAGGACGCGAAGGGTCGAGCGCTCGGGCTTGATGATCTTGCGGTAGGCGATGATCTCCTGCTTAGCATTCGAGATGTCCCTGACGACATTCTCGGACCGTCCCTCGAACACGTCCTCCTCGAGCGCGACGAGCTTGTAGCCCACCTTGTCGAGGATCGGGAAGCAGTAGTCGAAGAGATCGTCGAGGACGTGGTAGAGCAGGTAGCCAGATCCCTTCGAGAAGAGGCCCTCACGCCGCCCGGCGTCGTCGCGACAACGGTTGAACAGGTGGGTGACCGGGTGCAGCTCGACGTTCGGGAGCGTGATCAAGAAGTCGGGCCCGAGGAAGATGTCGAGCTCGGCCGCGTTCAGCCGCTGGACCGACTTGTCGTAGAAGGGGAAGTGAAGGACGACGAAGAGGTACCCCGGGTACTCGTCGATCTTCGGACGCTGGCGGTTCGAGAGCACGTCCTCGATGTCGAGTTCGTGGAACCCGAAGCGCTCGGCGAGCCCGGCTACCTCGCGCGAGGAAGGCTCTGGCGCGTGGACCCAGGTGAGCCCGTTAGCGGAAAGCTCTTCGATGCGACCCCGCGCCGGCTCGGCAATCTCGCCCACGCCACCGCGAGCGCGCCCGCGCCGGAGTCTCGGTCTGAGAAGAGTTGGCCGTGCCATGGGTACTTCGCGGGTCGTCCAGTCGCATTGAAGAGGATTCTACCCGGGGAGCCCAGGTTCCTCCCATCCGCAGCACTGAAATAGACCCGGCCTGCCGAAGCTCGTAACGAGGCCGCCGCGCCGGGCTCCGCCCGGTGCGCTCGCGGACATCCCGGGTGCCCGCTCCGACAAAATTCTTCATGGCACGCGCGAAGCGCGGGCCGGACTTGCGTCGGGGGATGCGCCTGGCAGGAATCGAACCTGCGACCTTGCGCTCCGGAGGCGCACGCTCTATCCCCTGAGCTACAGGCGCTTAACCGAAGAAAACCTTCGCTTCGCACTCCGGTTTTCTTCGGGCCGGAGTCTACCGAGCATGGACCTTTCCTACCGTCACACGACCCTGCCGCTTGCCGAACCATTCACGATCTCGCGCGAGACGAGCGTCGAGGAGGAGCTCATCTGGATCGAGCTCCGCCAAGCAGGTGTGACCGGTTACGGTGAGGCGGCTCCGCAGGCGCACTACGGGGAGTCGATCGAGTCGGCTTCGGCGCTTCTGGACGAGGCCGGAGACCTGCTCGGGGACGACCCGTTCGCGCTCGAGGAGATCGGCGAGCGCCTGGCCGAACGGCCCGGCGAGCTAGCAGCCAAGTCGGCCATCGACGGCGCGCTGCACGACCTGTGCGGGAAGCTGACCGGCACTCCGGTCTGGCGGCTGCTCGGGCTCAGGCGGACCGGGCCACCCACATCCTGGACGATCTGGCTCGGCGACCCGGAAGACATGGCCCGGCGCGCCGAGCAGGTCGATTCCCGATTCCGGCGGCGGAAGTTGAAGCTCGGGGGTCGCGACGGGCTCGACGTCGAGCGGGTCCG
>JBPCPR010000062.1:0-5433 GCA_050998925.1 Gaiellaceae bacterium | reverse complement strand
GTCGAGTACCGCGTACGCGAGGGAGAGCGCCCCACGGCCTCCCCTAAGCCGATGTCAGACCACGGGATTCACGACTGGTGGTACGCCTGCCTGGCCCGTGCCGGCGTCGTAGCCGAGGGACAGACCTCGGGGGAGAAGATGCACAAGGCCCGCCACACGGCGGGGCAACGACTCCTCGACCGAACGAGCGGGAACCTGAAGGCTGTCCAGGCGCTACTCGGCCACGCCGGCATCGGGACGACGGGGGACATCTACGTCGACTGGGACATCTACCAGCTCGAAACGGTCATGCGAGATGCGCTCCCCGAGGATCAGGTGTCAGAACACCCGAAGGAGGGCGAGTGAGGATTCACAGAAGGTTCCCCACGGAATCCGCTATTTGCAGGGATTATGGAGGCGGCGGGAATCGAACCCGCGTCCGAGGTCGCACCGGAAAGAGCGTCTACAAGCGTAGCCTGCGATTAAGTTTCGCCCGGCGGCCGGTTCGCAGGCGGCCTACCGACGGACTAGCCCTCCTTTGGTGTCCCGCTTCGGGCGAGTGGCTCTCCCTCCGCGGCTAGCCCGTTTTCTGGCGCCGGATTCCGATCCACGGGCCGAGACCGGAGCGACGCGCTACCTAACCGAAGTTAGGCGGCGAGTGCGAGTTCGTTGTTCTTCGCACTTGCTTGTTTCCCGGTGGATTTACGAGGCCGACCGGGGACCTCGGCTTGCAGCTCTCCCGGAGAACCGACCACGTCGAAACCAGGTCGCCCCCAGGTGTTCGATCGAATTATAGCCTCTGCAGGTGGTTCTCCGGCTGCCGCCCCGGCTCGTGCTGCGGCTCGACGCGATCTGCGACGCCTCGCTGGCCGTCTTTCTGCTCGCCTCGAGCTGGGATGCCCTCTTCGAGTTCCTCGGCCTGCCCGTGCCGAAGCCGGCCCTCTACGCACAGCTCCTCGGCACCGCGCTCGTCGCCCTCGCGATCGTCGAATGGCTGATCGCGGGACGTCCGGGCCAGCGCGAGGTCGCCCGCGGTGTCGCGGTCGGCAGCGCGCTCGCCGCGGCGCTGATCGTCTTCTGGCTGCTCTCCGGCCGGCTCGCGACGGACGGTCATGGCGACATCCTCCTCTGGCTCGTCGCCGCCTTCCTCGCGCTCGAGGCCGTCCTCCACGCACGCAACGGCTGGTGGCGTGCCGCGTAGGTCGATCGACGAGCTCCTCGCGGGCGCGCGGGGGGCATACGAGCGCGTCTCGGCGGAGGAGGCCTTCCGCCGCGCCAACGACGGCGCGGTGCTCGTCGACACGCGCTCGGCCGACGAGCAGAACCGCCAGGGCTTCGTTCTCGAAGCGCAGCACCATCCCCTCTCCCGCCTCCTCTTGCGGCTCGATCCGGACTGCTCGACCTCCAACGAGAAGATCCCGCTCGACCGCGAGGTGATCCTGATCTGCCGCGAGGGCTACTCGTCGAGCCTGGCGCGGTCCAGCTCCTCGAGCTCGGCTTCGAGCGCGTCACGGACGTGATCGGCGGCGTCGGGGCCTGGAAGGCCGCCGGCCTCCCGATCAGCGACGAGCCTTGAGCGCCCGCTCCATCTGACGCTTGGCATCACGCTCGGCGAGGTCGCGGCGCTTGTCGCGCGTCTCCTTCCCCCTAGCCACCGCGAGCTCGAGCTTGACGCGGCCGTCCTTGAAATAAAGTCGGGTCGGGATCAGCGTCACGCCTCGCTCGCGCGTGACGCCTGCGAGCCGGTCGATCTCGCGCCGGTGAAGCAGGAGCCGGCGGTCGCGGCCCGGGTCGTGGTTGGCCACGTTTCCCTGCGCGTACTCGTCGATGTGGGCCCCGACCAGGTACGCCTGCCCGTCTCGGATGTCGCCGAACGAACCCTGGAGGACGACTCGGCCGTCGCGGAGCGACTTCACCTCCGTCCCCGTCAGCTCGATACCTACCTCGAGCCGGTCCGACAGATGGTAGTCGTACCGCGCGCGGCGGTTATCGGCGATCAGCTTTTGTCCGGCGGCCCGTGCCACTGCCCTCATTCTCCCAGAGGCTGAGCTCGACCTTGCCGTCGCTCTTCTCGATCTTCTCGACCTGCACCTCGACCGGGTCGCCGAGGCGGTAGGCGAAGCCGCTGCGGCGCCCCACGAGGGACGTCCCGAGCGGATTCAGCTCGTAGTAGTCGCCCGGCAGGCGCCGCGCCGGCAAATAGCCCTCGAAGACCCCGTCGAAGCGGACGAAGACGCCCGACCCGATCGCGCCTGTGATCTCGCCCGGGAACGATGCCTCCCAGCCCGTCTCGAAGAGGCGACTCTCGAGGTACCAGGCGAGACAGAGCGCATCCGCCTTGTACTCGATCTGCGCGGCCTCGCGTTCCCGGGTCGACGTCCACTCGGCCAGCTCCGGCAGGTCGGCCGGGACCGCGTCGGAGCCGACGCCAAGCTCCTGCAAAAGAGCGCGGTGGACGACCAGGTCGGGATACCGGCGGATCGGCGACGTGAAGTGGCAGTAGGCGCGGCTCGCGAGGCCCGAGTGCCCGAGGTTCTTCGGGTCGTAGCGCGCCTGCTTCAGCGCCCGGAGGACGAGGGTCGGGAAGGCCTCCCGACCCCGGCCGGCCTTCTCCGCGTAGTCTGCGATCCGGTCGGCGATCTCGGCCGCGAGGCGCGCCGCGTCGCCCGGGCTCAGGTGGTCGGGCACGGGCGGAGTCGGGATCTCGAGGTCTGTGAGCTTCGCGAGCAGGAGCTCCACCGCTTGCGGGTCGGGCCGCTCGTGCACGCGATAGAGCGCCTCGCGCTTTCGGCCCGAGAGGAGGCGGGCCACGACCTCGTTGGCCAGGATCATGAGCTCCTCCACGAGCATGTGCGCGAGCGGCTCCTGCTCAATCGACGCCCGCTCGACGCCGCCCTTCCCGTCGAAGGCGAACGTCACCTCGCCCTTCTCGATCCGAAGCGCCCCGCGGGCAAAGCGCCGCTCCCTGAGGGCAGTGGTCACCCGCTCGGCCAGGCGTAGGCCGGCGGTCAACTGCTTCCCCGCGCGCTCTTCCCCCGCGAGGATCCTTTGCGCCTGCCCGTAGGTCAGCCGCTCCCGGCTCCTGATCAGGCTCCTGTAGACGAGCGGCTCGCCGGCGAGCTGGAGGCTCCCGTCGAACACCGCCTCGACGGTCACGCAGCGGCGGTCGAGCTCCGGGCGGAGGCTGCAGAGATCCGAGGAGAGCGCCTCCGGGAGCATCGGCTCGACGCGTCCGGGCACGTAGGTGGAGAAAGCCCGCTCGGCCGCATCCCGGTCGAGCGGCGATCCGGCCGGGACGTACGTCGACACGTCCGCGATGTGCACCCAGGCCCGAATGCTGTCTCCCTCAGCCCGGAACGCGAGCGCATCGTCGTGGTCCTTGGCTCCCTCGGGGTCGATCGTGAAGGAGACGAGCTCGCGCAGGTCGACCCGATCCGGCTCGTCCTCGTCCGGTTCCTCGGGCAGCGGGGGCGCGGGCCGACGGACTCCTTCCTGCCAGAGGAGGCCTTCGAGCACCGCCCCGATTTCGGTGGGCCGGCCCAGGACGCGGTCGAGCCGCGCCCGGCCGCGTCCCAGGCGCACGAGCACCAGATCGCCGACCGAGGCGTCCCCCGCGCCCTTGCGATCGACGGTGACCGGCACGCCGCCCTCGAAGAACGGCGTCACCGCAAGCAGCTTGCCGCGGCGGGCAAGCTCGCCGACGAGGAAGGGCCTGTCTACGACGACAGCTGCTTCACGAGCGTGCGCCGAGCTGCGCGGAGGGCCTCGTCGACCTGCGTCGACGGATCGTCGAGCGCCCTCAGTGTGGGCCGGACTCCGTGCAGGTGAAGGCTGAGCCCGTTCGGGGTCGCGTACGTGGCCGTCGTCAGCTTCAGCGCGGCACCGTTCGAGAGCTCACGGAGCGACTGGACGGCCGCCTTGCCGTAGGTGCGCGTCCCGATGACGACGGCGCGCCCGTTTTCGCCCAGGCCCGCGGTGACGATCTCCGAGGCGCTGGCACTCCCGTGGTTCACGAGAACGACGAGCGGGAGGTCGGGGAACGGCGTCACGCCGTCCACCTTGAACACGCGCCGCTCCTGATGCTCGCCCTCGGTGGTGCAAACGACGCCTTCATCGAGGAAGAGCGACACGGACTGAACGGCCTCGAGCAGGAGCCCGCCCGGATTGTCGCGGAGATCGAGCACGATGCCGGTCGCTCCTTGCCGAACGAGGCGCGCCGTCTGGCGGCGAAGATCGTCCGTCGTGCTTTCGGGAAAGGACAGGAGCCGCACGTACCCGACTTGCGCCTTCTTCGATCTGAGGAGCCGTGTGCGGACCGTCTGCATCGAAAGCTCTTGGCGGACGACCGTGAAGCGGAGCTTTCCGACCGCCGGGCGCTTGACCGTGAGCTCCACTCTCGTCCCCTCCTCACCCTTGATCAGGAAGAGCGAGCGCTCGAAGGCGACCTTGTCGGCCGGGACGCCGTCGATCGACACGATCACGTCACCGCGGCGGATGCCCGCATCCCGGGCGGGGCCGCGCAGCGCCGAGGTGACCACGAGCCCGTCCTCGGAGGGACCGACAGTCAGCCCCACGCCCGTGTAGCTCCGTTCGGTGGCGTTCTGAAGGGCGCCGTACTCCTCGGGCGACAGGTACTCGGTGTAGGGGTCGTCGAGCGCCTCGACCATCCCGGCGACGCTCCGGCGGGCCAGGACCTCGGAGCCGACCCTGCGATAGTAGCCGGTCGAGAGCTCGTAGCGAACCTCGTCGATGACAGCGGACGGCTTCTCATGCGGGGCCACCGGAGTGCGCTGGGTCTCCGTGCTCGAGGGCGCCTCATGGAAGAGCCCCACGAGGAAGGCTCCCGCGAGCAGGAGCACGATGCCTCCGATGCCGGTCCAGCGTCGTCTCATCGGCCGCTACAGGAGTATAGGCGCGACCCCAGCCGCCCTCTCGGTCAGACCTGCAAGAAGCGTCGGAGCGTGACCCCCGAGCCCACGGCGCCGACGACGAGGCTGACCGCCACAAGGATCAACGCGATCAGGGGGAAGCTGAGCGCGCTGACGCCGTCCCCGGGGCTCTCGATCCGGCCAAGGATAGATGGAAGGGCCGCTTCCTTCGCGACGAGCAGCAGGATGACGGCGATGATCGAGCCCGCGAGACCGCAGATCAGGCCCTCGAGGATGAACGGGCCACGGACGAACCAGTTGCTTGCCCCGACCAACTTCATCACCTCGATCTCGCGGCGTCTGGAGAAGATGGAGAGCCGGATCGTGTTCGCGATCAGGATCACGGACGCGGTGAGCAGGATGACGCTGCCGATCAGGAAGACGCCGCCGATGATCTTCGCCACCTGGAGGATTCGCTCGGTCGTCTTCTTGCCGTAGCGGACACTTTCGACTCCCGCGGGCACCGGCTCGAACCGCGCTGCGAGCTCGTCGACTTGCTCGGCGGTCTTCGGCTGCACCTCATAGG
>JBPCPR010000252.1:0-3096 GCA_050998925.1 Gaiellaceae bacterium | reverse complement strand
GTGTCGCCCGCGGCAACCACATCGTCGGGGGCGGGGTCTCGGCCCTCGGAGACGGCGACCGATTTCGCCACGATCGACATCATTTGCGCCGATAGGCGGGCAAGATCGTCCCGCGCCTGGGAATCGTCGATGTCGACGATCTTGCCGAGCTCCCACTCGCTGGAGAGTCGCGCGGTCTCGGCCTGGAGGTCGGAGGGTGCGTTGCCGCTCAACCCCTTGAGCTCGTAGGGCTCCGGGTCCGGCATGCCAGGCTCGAAGTTCTCGTCTACGAGCAGACCCCAGACCTTCTCGTAGGGCACGTGGCCGACGAGCTCTTCGATGTCGACGCCGCGGTAGCGAAGCGCCCCGCCCTCCCGGTCGGGCTCGGCAATTTCGGTCTGGATGGCGACGACGCCCTCGAGGCCGGGCTTGAACTCGCTCATCTGCTCCTACTCATCTCAGCGGCACGGTACCTGAGCGTTGTACCCGCACGGCCCGCATACAATCAGGCCCCGATGCCCCATCGAGTGACCCTGATTCCGGGGGACGGCACGGGACCCGAGATCGCAGAGGCGACGCGGCGCGTGATCGACGCGAGCGGTGTCACGATCGACTGGGACGTGCAGCACGCCGGCGCCGACGTCATGGACGAGAACGGGGGGAATCCGCTTCCCGACCATGTTCTCGACTCGATCCGGGAGAACGGCGTCGCCATCAAGGGGCCGATCACGACTCCCGTCGGAGTGGGGTTCCGCTCCGTCAACGTCGCGCTCCGGAAGGCGCTCGATCTCTACGGCCAGGTTCGCCCGTGCAAGAGCTATCCGGGAGTCCGCTCGCGGTACGACGCCGTCGACCTCATCGTCGTGCGGGAGAACACCGAGGACCTCTACGCGGGTATCGAGTTCGAGCAGGGCGCCGAGGAAACCTGCGAGCTGATCGGGTGGATCGAGGGGCGAGGAGGCTCGGTCAAGCCGGACTCGGGCATCTCGATCAAGCCCATCTCGGTGTCGGGAACGAGGCGCATCGTCGAATTCGCATTCGACTACGCGCGGCGGCACGGCAGGAGCAAGGTGACGGCGGTGCACAAGGCCAACATCATGAAGTTCACCGACGGCCTCTACCTGCACGTCGCCCGCGAGGTGGCGAGCGAGAACGACGACATCGAGTTCGAGGACCGAATCGTCGACAACCTCACGATGCAGCTCGTGCAGCGCCCAGAGGAGTACGACGTGCTCGTCCTCCCGAATCTCTACGGGGATATCGTCTCCGATCTCGCCGCAGGCCTGATCGGCGGCCTCGGACTTGCGCCGGGCGGGAACTTCGGGACGCAGGTGGCGGTCTTCGAGCCCACGCACGGGTCGGCACCGAAGTACAAGGGCCAGAACAGGGTGAACCCGATGGCGATGATGCTCTCGGGCGTCATGATGCTGCGCCACCTGGAAGAGAACGAGGCCTCCGATCGACTCGAGTCGGCCATCGCCGCCGTCATCGCCGAGGGCCGAAGCGTCACGTACGACATGAAGGAGCGCCGCGACGACCCGACGGCAGTCGGGACGAGCGAGGTCGCGAACGCAGTCATCAATGAGATGGGGGTCAGGGTTTGAGACGGAAGATCACCGTGGTTGGTGCCGGCAACGTCGGCGCCACGGTCGCCCAGGAGATCGCCCGGCGGGACTACGCGGAGGTCGTCCTCGTCGACATCAAGGAGGGCCTGCCGCAGGGCAAGGCGCTGGACATCGACCAGGCGGCCGCCGTCCTCGGGTACGAGCCGAGCGTCCTCGGAACGAACGGCTACGAGGAAACCGTGGGCTCGGAGGTCGTCGTCGTGACCGCCGGCGTGCCCCGGACCGGCGACATGAGCAGGGACGATCTCGTGACCACGAACGAGAAGGTCGTCGGATCGGTTGCGGAGGCGGCGGCGGCGCAGTCACCCGAGGCAATCTTGATCGTCGTCTCGAATCCACTCGACGCGATGTGCCATGTCGCCCGCAGCGTGACAGGCTGGCCGAAGGAACGTGTCTTCGGGATGGCCGGAATCCTCGACACCGCCCGCTTCTCGACCTTCATCGCCTGGGAGACCGGCGCGTCGGTCAAGGACGTGACCGCCGTGGTGCTGGGCGGGCACGGGGATCAGATGGTGCCGGTGGTCACGGCGACCACCGTCGGCGGCGTCCAGCTCACACAGCTCGTCTCCGACGATCGCATCGAGGCGATGGTGGAGCGCACGCGCAAGGGGGGCGGCGAGGTCGTGAAGCTGCTCGGAACCTCGGCGTGGTACGCGCCGGGCGCTGCGGTCGCGCAGATGGTCGACTCGATCGTGCTCGACCAGAAGCGCGTGCTCCCGTGCACCGCCTTCCTCGAGGGCGAGTACGGGATCGACGGTCTCTACATCGGCGTACCGGTGAAGCTCGGCGCCAGCGGCGTCGAGGAGATCGTCGAGCTCGAGCTCAGCGTGGCCGAACGCGAGGAGCTCACGGGCTCCGCAGACGCGGTGCGCGAGGTGGTCGGAGTGCTCACGGGCTGATCGCCGCTCGGGTCTGCAGGGCACGGCTACGATCGCTCGGTGCCCAGGGTTCTCCGCGGATGGCGCTCGCCTGCGCTGGTGGTCGCCGTCGTCGTGGCGGTGGCGGGCGGTCTCTACGTCGTCCCGTCCGACCACTACCTCGTCCTGCCCGACCGGGCGCGCCCCGCGGACCCGCTCGTCAGCCTTCCCGATGAGCAAGAAGAAGAGAACGGCGTCGGGGGCATCTACATGGTCGACGTCCTCGTGCGGAAGGCGTCGATCCTCGAGCGCGTCTTCCCGGGGATCGCGGAAGGGTCGAGTCTCGTGCCGGCCGAGCAGGTGAACCCGGTCGGCGTCAGCGACGAGCAACGGCGGCAGAGCAGCCTGAACGAGATGTCTCGGTCGCAGGAGATCGCGGCAGCAGTGGCCCTCCGAAGCCTGGGTCGAGAGGTCACGATCGAGCCGAACGGCGTCGAGGTCACGCTGATCCGGCCGGACTTCCCGGCCGAGGGCAAGCTCGAGGTCGGGGACGTGATCGTGCGGGCGAACGGCGCCGACACCCGGACAACGGGGGAGCTCCGTGGGGTCATGCTCGACGTCGAACCGGGTAAGCA
>JBPCPR010000234.1:0-5290 GCA_050998925.1 Gaiellaceae bacterium | reverse complement strand
TCGGCGAGGTTCGTCGTCCGGCTGTGCGTGATCGTCACGGTCGCATGCTCGGCCAGGAGGAGGAGCGAGATCGGCTTCCCGACGATGTTCGAGCGGCCGATCACGATCGCGTCAGCGCCCTGGAGCTGGATCTCGTACTCGTGCAGGAGTTCCACTATCCCCGCGGGCGTCGCGGGTGGCAGCGCCGACCGGCCGAGCAGCAGGAAGCCCGCGTTGATCGGGTGGAAGCCATCCACGTCCTTGACCGGATCGATCGACCTGATCACCAGATCCTCGTCGATCTGGGGCGGAAGCGGCAGCTGGACGAGAATGCCGGTGACACGCTCGTCCGCATTCAGCTCCGCGACGAAAGCGAGAAGGTCTTCCTCGGAGATGTCAGCGGGCGGGCCGTGGTGGAAGGCCTCGATACCGGCCTCGGCGCACGCCTTCTCCTTGTTGGAGACGTAGATGGCCGACGCCGGGTCCTCACCGACCAGCACGGTCGCGAGCCCGATCGGCCGACCGAGGTCGGCGACCTCGCGCGCCACGTCCGCGCGCACGCGCGCAGCGAGAGCCTTGCCGTCCATGAGTGTCGCCGCCATGGGGCGCCAAGGCTAACCGAGCGGCCGCGTCCGACGTCCAGGCGTTGGACGCAGAAGATTTACGTCACTCGAAGCAGGGACTCGTACCAGGCAGGACGAACACCGATACCCGAGCCATGAGGCGATGCGAGGGCTATTACAGGCGGGAGAATCGCCGCTGCGACCGTGAGGTCAGCATCGAGCTGCGAGCCTCGGACGGCGAGCACTACCTCGTGTGCGAGTACCACCGGCGGCAAGCCTCGACGGCAGCGGTGGCCCACTGGCACGGGGAGACGGACCTGCGCGCCTCGCCGGCGCCGGGCCTCCGCTCGCCGAAGCAGCCCCGGCACACCCTCGCCTGGGGCTAGGCGGGCGCCAGGCGCTCGACCTCGCTGCCGCGCGCCACGAGCACCTCGCTCACGAGGCCGGGCGGGAAGAGCCCGTGGTCGACCACTCCGGGGGTCTCGGCGAGCTGTGCTGAAAGCTCCCCCGGATCGTCGATCGGCCCGACGTAGTCGGCGATCACGCCTCCGTCCGGGCTCGCAGGCACGTCGCGAAGCTCGACGGAGCCCAGGCGGCGAAGGGTCGCGTCGAGCCCGTAGGCCAGCAGTTCGAGCGGGACCGGAGGCGCGAGCGCCTCGACGACCTTGTCGGAGGAGGCGATGACAACGAAGCGGCCGGCCGCCGCTGCGACGATCTTCTCGCGCGTGTGCGCTGCTCCGCCGCCTTTCACGAGCCAGCAGGCCGGGTCGACTTGATCCGCGCCGTCGATCGCGATGTCGAGGCGGTCGAGGCCTTCGAACGGCTCGATCGTGAGCCCGAGCTCGCGGCCGGCAGCCTCCGTCCGGGGCGAGGTCGTGACGCACCGGACGCCGAGCGAGCGGCGCGCGAGAGCGTCCAGGAAGTAGGCGACCGTCGACCCGGTTCCGAGCCCGACCAGCATCCCGTCCTCGACCAGGGCGGCGGCAGCCGTGGCGGCAGCCTGCTTCTCCTGCTCGGGGTCGCGTATCGTCATCACGATGCTTCCGGCGAGTGACTCTACTGCCGTCGCGACCCCCTCCGGCCTGTGAGCAGGATCTTCGACGTGAGCGTTCCGATCCAGGAGCGGATGCCGATCTACGACGGGAACCCAGGCGTCCACCTCTCCCGCGCGCAGTCGATCGAGGACGGCGACGGCGCGAACGTGAGCCGGCTCGACCTCGGTGTCCACACCGGCACGCACGTCGACGCCCCGCTTCACTTCCTGCCCGACGGGGACGGCGCCGAGACGCTCCCGCTCGACGTGCTCGTCGGTCCGGCGCACGTCCTCGACGCGACGACCCTCACGGGGCCGATCGACGCAGGCTCGCTCGCAGGCCTCGACCTGCCCGAAGGTGTCGAGCGCCTACTCCTGAAGACGTCGAACTCGGAGCTCTGGGCCCGCGACGACTTCACCCGGGACTTCATCCGCCTCACCGGCGACGGCGCCCGGTTCCTCGTCGAGCGTGGCGTCCGGCTCGTTGGGCTCGACTACCTGTCGGTCGGGGATCCTGAGGCCCACCGGGAGCTGCTCGGAGCCGGGGTCGTCGCGGTCGAGGGACTCGACTTCCGCGACGTCGACCCAGGCGCCTACACGCTCGTCTGCCTGCCACCTCGGCTCGTGCGGTCGGACGGCGCACCCGCCCGCGCGGTCTTGCTTCGGGACTAGACCTCGTTTCGGGACTAGACCTCGACGAAGACCTTGATCGCGTCCTCGTCCTCGGTCAGCGCGCGCAGCATCTCCTCGTAGTTCTTGAGGCCGTCGACCGGCGTCGTCAGGACCTTCCCGAGCCAGCCCGGATAGAAGACCTCTGCCCTGACGAGGTCGGTGACGCCCCGGTCGAAGTCGTCCCGGGAGGCGTTCACGGTCCCGACCATGACCTTGTTTCCGAGCACGAAGCCCTGGTTGATCCGGTCGGTCGGCACCTCGGCCTTCCGGTCGCCGGCGGTGACGCTCGCGAGCACGAGCACGCCGTTCTTCGCGAGCACCTCCGCCGCCTCGAATGCCAGCGGGCTGAAGCCGGTCGCCTCGAGGATCAGGTCGAATGGCCCGTGCTCGCCGCTCGTGTCGGCGAGCGAAGTCTCCTCGGAGCTCACGTAGGTGGCACCGAGCTCCTCCACGAGGTGACTATTCAGGTACGGCGGCTGCCGGCGCGAGAAGCACGTGACGTCGATTCCGCGAAGGCGGAGCGCCAGCGTGCCGAGGAGGCCGATCGTCCCGGCTCCGAGGACGGCCGCCCGCTCGGGTTTCCAGATCTTCAGGCGCCGCTGGATCTCGTACGCCTGGTGCAGCCCCTTCTCCGAGATCGAGAGCGGCTCCAGGAGCACCCCGACTTCCCGGAGCGAGTGCGGCAGCGGCACGACGTAGGCCGCGTCCTCGACGTAGCGCTCGGTGAGATAGCCGTGCAGGAGGTTGATCCCGCGCTCGTAGTAGACGTCGTCCGTGGTCGAATCCTGGAGCCCGATCCGGTCGTAGGGGCTCGAGCCGGGCCTTCGCACGGTCGCGACGACCAGCGTGCCGGGCCGAAGCGAGGCTGGGACATTCGGGCCGGCCTCCAGCACCTCCCCGAACCCCTCGTGACCCGTGACGAGGTAGTCGAAGCCCTCCGGCGCATCGCCGTACTCGGCCGCGTTGATTTCCTTGTCCGTCCCGTCGACCCCGACCCTGAGCACCTTGACGAGGACGCCACGCCCGCCCTCGACGTCCTCGAGCGAGGGCTCCGGCACGTCCTCGAGGTGCATGGAGTTCGCCTTGCCCGGATGCACCGCGATTGCCTTCACTCAACCAATTCTTAACGTTGTCGGGCGATTTCGACGGCTCCGCCCGGATAAGTTCCGAACATGAGCCTGCGAGAGCTCGCGAGTCGAAAGGACGGCGACCGGATCGTCCGCCTGATGTGGGACCCGGCGCGCGACCAGACCGTGCTCCGCTTCCGGGACGACGAGCGGGACGAGACGGTCGTCGTCGACGTGCCCAGGGAGGAAGCGCTCGCCGCCTTCAACAATCCCCGCGACTATCTCCCCGCCGGGCTCGGCGAAGCGGCCTGAGAGCTTGTCACCGGGGCCTCCGAGGCCCAGACTGGCGCCATGAACGACGCGGTCGCCGCCGGTTCGAGCCGGCCGGACTACCTCCCGATCGCGGAGCACGGCGTCATCGGCGACCTCCATTCGGTCGCGCTCGTGGGCACCGACGGCACGATCGACTGGTACTGCCCGGCCCGGTTCGACGCGCCGAGCGTCTTCGCGTCCATCCTCGACCGCGATCGAGGAGGCTTCTGGCGCATCGAGCCCGCCGTTTCCGAACGAACCTCGAAGCAGCTCTACTTCCCGGACACGAACGTCCTGATCACGCGCTTCCTGACGCCGGAGGGCGTCGTCGAGATGCAGGACTTCATGCCGGTCAGCGAGAGTGGCCGAGAGCATCGCCAACGAATCATCCGGCGTCTGATGGCCGTGCGAGGAGAGATGAGCATCCGGCTCGAGCTCGAGCCACGATTCGACTACGGCCGTGGCGAGCACGAAACGCACGTCTTCGACGGCGGCGTCGTCTTCCACGGCCCGAAGCTCTCGCTCGCCCTCGACTCGGCCGTGGCGCTCGGGAAGACCGAGAGTGGCGTCGAGGCTGAGTTCGTGCTCCGGGAAGGTGAGACGGCCACCTTCACACTCGAGAGCGTTGACGAAACTTATGAGACCCACGTCCATTCCGAGGACGAGACCCGCGAGCTCTTCGAGCGCACGGTGGACTACTGGCGCCGTTGGATCCGCCCCTGCCGCTACCAGGGGCGCTGGCGCGAGATGGTCTACCGCTCGGCCCTGACGCTGAAGCTCCTCACCTACCAGCCGACGGGCGCGATCGTCGCGGCGCCGACGACGAGCCTCCCGGAGCAGCTCGGCGGGGGCAGGAACTGGGACTACCGCTACACCTGGATCCGCGACGCGGCTTTCTCCCTCTACGCCCTGCTCAGGCTCGGCTTCACGGAGGAGGCCGAGGCGTTCATGGACTGGCTCGACGCCCGGCTGACGGAGCGCCTGGAGGGCGAGTCGGGGCCGCTCCAGATCATGGACGGGATCGACGGGCGCTCGGAGCTCCCCGAGGTCGTCCTCGACCATCTCGAGGGCTACCGAGGCTCCCAACCGGTCCGGATCGGGAACGGCGCCGCCGACCAGCTCCAGCTCGACATCTACGGCGAGATGATCGACTCGGTGTATCTCTACAACAAGCACGGAAAGCCTCTCTCCCATGACGCCTGGAAGTCCGTCTGCCGCGTCATCGACTGGGTGCTCGCGAACTGGGACCAGCCCGACGAGGGGATCTGGGAGACGCGCGGTGGCAAAAAGGACTACACGTACTCGCGCCTCATGTGCTGGGTCGCCGTCGAGCGCGCGATCCGGGTCGCCCGCCAGCGCGGCCTGCCCGCGGATCTCGTCAAGTGGATGGCGGCACGCGACGCGATCTACGACCAGATCATGGAGAAAGGCTGGAACGAGGACCGTGGCGCCTTTGTCCAATCCTACGACTCCGACGTCCTCGACGCGGCGAACCTGCTCATGCCGCTCGTCAAATTCATCGCGCCGACCGATCCACGGTGGCTCTCGACGCTCGACGCGATCACGGAGGAGCTCGTCTCGGACAGCCTCGTCTACCGGTACAACACGAAGGCCGCGCCCGACGGCCTCGAGGGTGACGAGGGCACGTTCTCGATCTGCTCCTT
>JBPCPR010000134.1:0-5734 GCA_050998925.1 Gaiellaceae bacterium | reverse complement strand
TACCGCCCGCTCTCCTCCTCGTGTTCCGCACGAGCACCGAGCCCGGCCTCTCGCCGCGCCACCTGATGTTCGTCCTGCCGCTCGTGGCAGCCCTGATCGGAGTCGCGGTCGCGCGAGTCGCACAGGGACGCAGCGCGCCGGTCGCGCTCGCCGCGGTGGCGGTCGCGGGGGCCATCTTCGTCTCCGCTCCGGCAGGCGGCGTCAGGGAGCCGCGGGACTGGGCGAACGACGTGCTCGGTGGTGGCCCGGCCGCGTCCGCCCTCGGGGGCGAGGATGCCCTCGCGGCGCCGGCGGCCTGGCTCGAGGAGACCGTGCGCCCCGGCAGCGTCCTCTTCGCGTACTCCTCCGTCTATCTCTCCGCGCTCCCTGCGACCCGGCACGCTGTCACGCTCCCGTACGCGCAGACGCCGACCCTGCTTCGCTCCCTGGCGCGTGTCGACATCCCGGTCCCGAGCCTCGTCGTCTCCGTTCCGATCGGAGCCACGAGACTCGACAGCGAGCGGCTCGCCTCTCTGCTCGGGCGGGGGCTCGAGGCCGAGCGTTTCGGCCCGTGGCTCCTCGTCGAGGGGAGGGGGCCGTACGCTGACCACCACAGCGTCCTCCTGGCTGCGTATCGGGCTCTGGCGGCAGTCCGCGACTCGACCACGAGCCCACGGAAGGACGAGCTCGGCTGGTACTTCGCGACCACTCTCGCCGTTCTCTGCAGCTCGCTCCGGACCTTCGGCGAAACCTGCCCGCCCCGGTCGCTCGGCTGGCTTCAGCTGCAGATGCGTCTAGGGGACTGAGGCCCGCAGCGGCCGCGCCGCGTCCGGGCCGGGTCCGCCGCAGGGAAGCCTGAACGCGCGGCGCCCGGGGCCGTCGATCACGTAGAGGGGGCACGTACTCTCGGGCGTGGGGCGAAGCACCGGGTGCCCCGGTAGGTACCAACCCACAGGCGAGGAGATCGCGTGGACGTCTCCCAGGTAGGAGAGCCGGTGGGCCCCGCCGACGACGTTGACGACGTCAGCCCGCGTCCAGCCGCTCGCGACGAGCTGGGCGGCGAGCTTGTCGTACGGGGGTGGCCGGAGCGTTCGTTCCTGTACGAGCCCGAGCCCGAGGACCGAAACGATCGCCACTCCGGCGGCGAGCGCGGCCGGACGCGGTACGAGTGTCGGCAGGGCCGCCAGGCAGATGCCCGCGAATGGCGCCGCGCAGAGCAGGTTTCGCGTCACGAAGACCTCGGCGCCGGCGAGCCAGACTGCCGACGCAGCGAGCACGGGCATCGTCGCGAGAAGCGCACAGAGCCGAGCCGGCCCGGGCTGCCGTGCAAGCACGACGGCTCCGGCCAGGATCCCGGCGAGGATTCCGATTCGCAGCAGCGCGTCGAGGGCCGGGACCGCGACATCGTCGGCCTCCACGTAGAGCGCGCCCGCGTTCCAGAAGAAGGTCGAGTAGACGGCAGCGGCCTTCAGGAGGTCGAAGCCCGCTACCCACGAGTAGCGCTGGTTCTCGACGTGTTCCGCGAAGCCGGGCAGCCAGAGGAGGGTGGGGACGATGCCGGCAGAGGCCGCGGCGGTCACCCGGAGCCGCACCGCCCGCGCCGCTTCCGACCGCCAGAGCCAGAGGAGGCCCGTCGCGAGTGCCAGCAAGAAGAAGTAGTGGGTCAGGAGCCCGAGCGCGACGGTGAGGCCCAGCGCCGCGAGAACGCCGCGGCCGGGCCCCCGCGCTGCGCGCTCCAGGAGCAGTGCGAATGCGACCGAGAGGAGTGCGTAGAGCGCGTACGCACGGAGCTCGTGCCCGCGGCTCACGAGCTGCCACGCGAGCGCGGAGATCGTCCCTGCCAGCACCGCCGGCCAGAACGGGAGGAAGCGGGTCGCGAAGAGGAGCGTCAGGGCGCCGAGGGCCCCTCCGAAGAGCACGGCGAGCCAGCGCACCGCTTCCACCGAGATACCGGCCTGGTGCGCCGACCAGGCGAGCGAATACCAGGCAGGCGGGGTCGACTCGGTCTCGCGAACGCGGTCGAGCATGCGGCCGAAGGTCGGCTCTTCGATGATCCGGGCAGACGCCACCTCGTCCTGCCAGAGCGGGTAGGCGACCGCTCCGGGTGCGCGCGCGCCGATCGCGAGGAGCGCGACTGCGAGCGCGGCGAAGGCGATGGGCCGGGACACCGCGGGCAACCGTACCCGCACGCACAGGCATGATCCCCGCCGTGCGCCGGTTCTCGCTCCTCGTCGTGCTCTACACCGGCGCGGTGCTCGCGGCGATCGGCCCACCCCTCGGCGCGTTCGGCTCGGAGTTCGTCTCGACCGGGCTGCCGGGCTACGGGCAGGCAGCGCCCGGCGACCATCTGCAGGCCGCCTATCGCTTCTGGCTGGTCGGCCACCAGCTCCTCGGCGGCCACGCGCCCTGGATCGACCCGTACAGCTTCCAGCCTCTCGTCGACCCGCAGGTTGTCTTCGGAGGCTGGCCGTTCGGCCTCGCCTTCTGGCCGCTCGACGCGCTCTTCGGCCCGGTGCTCGCCTGGAACCTGCTGCTCGTCCTGGTTGCGATCGCGTGCGGGCTCGTGACCTTCGCCTGGCTCCAGGAGCTCGACCTGCCACCGTGGAGCGCCGCGCTCGGTGGGCTTGCGTTCGCGCTCGCCCCCTACCGGCTGGCGCAGAGCGGGCCGCACCTGCTCGGTTGGGCGGCCCTCTTCCTCCCGCTGGCGCTGCTTGCTTTCGAGCGCTCTCGCCGCGCGCTCTCGCCGGCCGCGGCGCATTCGTGGGGCGGGCTCGCCGCCCTCGCCCTCGTGTCGATTCCGCTCAGTGGACAGCTTCACCTCGCGCTCGGCGCGCTCCCGTTCGTGCTCGGCTACGCCCTCGTTCGCTTCCGCGGCACGCCCGTGGTCTGGGTAGGTGTGGGAGTGCTCGCCGCGGTCGGGGCCGGTCTGCTCGTCAACACGACGACGATCGCGGGCTCCACCGAGACGGGCGGGCGCCCGCTCTCCGAGGTTGCCGCGTACTCTGCGGACTGGCTCGACCTCGTCAGCCGCGGGCAGCGGGGCGGCTTCGAGCAGTTCGTCTACATCGGCTGGCTGACGCCGGTCCTGGCCGCGGCGGGGCTGGTACTCCTGGCCCGCCGCCGACGCGGTCTGGCTGCGCTGCTCGGCCTCGGGGCCGTTGTGCCGGTCCTGCTCGCGCTCGGCACCAACTTTCCGCTGTACGAGTTGGTTCGGGACGCCCTGCCGCCCTTCCGAGGGCCGCGGGTGCCCGGCCGTCTGGTTCCGATCGCCGACCTCGCGTTGGCCGCCCTGGCCGCCGTGGCGGCCGCCTTCGTCGTCGAGCGGGTGGGAAGCGGCAGGCGCGTGGCGGTCGCGGCCGCTCTCGTCGTCTTCGTCGCGGCCGACCTGACCGTGTTTCCGCTCCACTCGAGCAGGGCCGATCCGGACAACGACTCCTACGCTCTCCTCGACCGCTCTCCCCAGGGGCGGGTGCTCGAGCTGCCGATCCTGGAGCGGGGCGCGGGGCAGCTCGCGAGCGTCTACCTGTACTACGGCATGCAGGCGCCCCGGGAGCGGCCCGTCGGCTATGCCACGGCCCCACCGCGGGAAGCACGCGACTTTGTGGAGCGGTTCAACCGGCTCGATTGCGGCATCTGGCTGCCGGGAGACGAGGCGGAGCTGAACCGGCTCGGGATCCGCTACCTCGTGCTCCATCGCGGCCTCTACCGCTTCACGGGTCGGGAAACAGCGGAGTGGTTCGTGTCCCGCTCCCTGGTCCGCCGGCCCGGCGCGCCGTTCCTGCTTTCGCCCGTCGGCGAAGCCGGCCCCGTCTCGGAGCCCGACCGCACGCGCCCCTATCTCTGCGACGGGTGGAATTCCGACCGAGAGCTCCGGGAGACCGAGGGCGGCGCCTGGATCTACGGGTCCGGCGAGCTCTCCGTGGAGCTTTCCGGCCCGGGCGAGGTGTTCGTGGACGGGCGTCCCACCGAAGGGAACACGAGGCTTTCCGACGAGGGGTGGCACTCGGTCCTCGTCCGCGGGGAAGCTGGCCTCCGCCTCGCGCGGTTGGGGCTGGACCCGCGATAAGCTGAGCATTCCAGGGAATCTCGAGAGAGAGGGAGCACCGGGATGAGCCACACGATCACGTACGAGGGAAAGCTGCTCGAGAACTTCGTCGGCGGCCGCGGCGTCGCGGTCGAGACCGACGAGATCCTCGACGTGCTCGACCCCGCCAACGGCGAGGTGCTGGCCCGAGTCCCGCTCTCCACCTCGGCCGACGTCGACCGCGCCGTCCAGGCCGCCGCCGCCGCCTACGAGACCTGGCGCGACGTGCCCGTCATGGAGCGCGCGCGGCTCATGTTCAGGGTCCAGCAGCTCTGCGAGCAGCACCTGGACGAGCTCGGGGAGCTGGTCGTCCGCGAGAACGGCAAGTCGATCGGCGAGGGCAAGGGCGAGGTGCGGCGTGGGATCGACGTGGTCGAGTTCGCGGCCGGCATGCCGACCCTCATGCTGGGCGGCGCGCTCGAGCAGGTGAGCCGCGGGATCGACACGGAGCTCTTCCGCCATCCGCTCGGGGTCGTCGCGGCGATCACGCCGTTCAACTTTCCCTTCATGGTGCCGATGTGGACGGCCCCGATCGCGATCGCGGCCGGAAACACGTACAGCCTGAAGCCGTCGCAACGGACGCCGCTCTGCGCCCTGCGCCTCGCGGAGCTCTTCCAGGAGGCCGGCTGCCCCGACGGCGTCTTCAACGTCGTCCACGGCGCCGCCGAAGCCGTGAACTCGATCTGCGACCACCCGGAGATCCGGGCGGTGTCGTTCGTCGGGTCGGCTCCCGTCGCGAAGCACGTCTACGCACGCTCGGCGCAGGCCGGCAAGCGCGTCCAGGCCCTCACCGGGGCCAAGAACCACATCGTGGTCATGCCGGACGCCGACCTCGAGCTCGCCGCGCCGGGACTCTTCTCGTCGGCGATGGCGAACGCGGGTCAGCGGTGCCTCGCTGGGTCGGTCGGCGTCGCGGTGGGCGGGATCGGCGACGAGCTCGCCGCTCGGCTCGAGGAGATCGCGAAGGCCTCTCCCATCGGAAGCGGGCTCGATCCGGAGAACACGATCACGCCGGTGACGACCGCCGAGGCGAGAGACCGGATCGCAGGCTACATCGACCTCGGGGTCGAGGAGGGCGCGCGGCTCCTCGTCGACGGCCGCTTCGAATCGGACAACGGTGGCTTCTTCCTCGGGCCGACGATCCTGGACGACGTCCGGCCCGACATGAAGGTGGCCCGGGAGGAGATCTTCGGCCCGGTGCTCTCGCTGGAGCGGCTCGACTCGCTCGACGATGCCCTCGAGGTGATCCGGCAGAACGAGTTCGGGAACGCGACCGCGATCTTCACCCGGAGCGGCGCCGCCGCCCGCGAGTTCCGGCGCAGGGTCACCGCGGGCATGGTCGGGATCAACATCCCGGTGCCGGCGGCGATGGCCTTCTTCCCGTTCGCCGGCTGGAAGTGCTCCTTCTACGGCGACCTGCACGCGACGGGCATGGACGGCGTCCACTTCTTCACCGAGTCGAAGGTCGTCACCACCCGTTGGCCCTAGCCGCGGAAAATGCTCCGCACTTTCCGCGGGGAGAGCTAGTCGCATCGCTTCGCTTGCGAGAAATTGAAACAAACCGTCGGGCATAACCGCGAGCGCGTTCTTTCGGAAGACCGCGCTCACGTTCTCCACTCCTGGTCTGTCCAGTCCGAGCTCGACCCGGTCGCCGTGGCCGGTGGCGAGGGC
>JBPCPR010000132.1:0-5755 GCA_050998925.1 Gaiellaceae bacterium | reverse complement strand
GTTGGTTCGTCAGGATCGGGAGGCCCCGGTAAACCTGCATCGAGTCCGCCGACACGAGCTCCGCCGAAACCCGCTCGGCGATCGCACTCGCGACCGCGCTCTTCCCGGCCGCAGTGGGGCCGAAGATCGCGAGCACGGGGACGTCAGCCCGGGCGTAACTCACGTCGGAAGCTTCTTCGGGGCACCCCAACCCACACCCGCTTTCGATCGTAATCGGGAAAAGCGCGCGTGTGGCGCGCGCCCGGTGTCAAGAGTGTGCCTGTTTGTGTCTAGGCAGCCACGAGCGCGGTCTCGGTGCCTCGAAGCGTCGTCGACGTCGCGCCTTCGATGCGAACGGCGACCAGCTGCCCCGCCCCGGCTGTGCCGCGGAAGTTGACCGTCGTATTCCGGCGGGTCTTGCCTCTCAAGGTGGCTGGATCCGTGCGGCTCGGGCCCTCCACAAGAACCTCTTCGACGCGACCGACGCGATTCTCGTTCCGGCTCGAGGCGACACGTTGGACGACCTCGACGAGCCGCTCGATTCGCTCGCCCTTCGTCTCGTCTGGCAGCTGGTCGGGCATCGAGGCGGCTTCGGTGCCCCGGCGTGGGCTGAAGACGAACGTGAAGGCGCTGTCGAAGCCGACCTCCTCGACCACCTCCAGCGTCTCGGCGAAGTCTCGCTCGGTCTCGCCCGGGAACCCGACGATGAGGTCGGTCGACAGCGCAAGGTCGGGGATGGCCGCGCGCATCCTCTCGGCGAGGGCGAGGTACCGCTCGCGGGAGTACGTCCGGCGCATCGCTTTCAGGAGCCGAGTCGAGCCCGACTGGAGCGGCAGGTGTGCGTGCTCGCAAACTGCAGCGCACTCGGCCATCGCTGCGATGACCTCCTCTCGGAAGTCCTTGGGGTGCGGGCTCGTGAAGCGAATCCGGTCGATCCCCTCGACCGCGTCGACAGCCCGCAGAAGCTCTCCGAACTCGGTTCGGATGTCGGGAGCGAGGTCACGCCCCCAGGAGTTCACGTTCTGACCGAGCAGCGTCACCTCTCTGACGCCGTCCGCGGCGAGCGACGTGACCTCCGCGAGGATGTCCCCCGGCCGCCGGCTCTGCTCTCGCCCGCGGACCGACGGGACGATGCAGTACGAGCATTTCGAGTTGCACCCCATCGAGATCTGGAGCCAGGCCTGAAACCGCCTCGCGCGACGGGCAGGGAGGTCGCCGGCGAAGCTATCCCAGCTCGCAAAGCGGCCCCTCGGCCCCTCTCCGCCGGCTCCGATCCAGTCAGCGAGGTGCGGGATCGAGCCGGGCCCGAAAGCGACGTCGACGTACGGGTGGAGCTCGAACAAGCGCTCGCGTTGCGCCTCGGCGTAGCACCCGCCGACCGCGAGGATCTTGTTCGGGTCAGCCTCCTTCAGCGCCCGCGCCTGCGCCAGGTGAGCCACGAACCGCTGGTCCGGCTTCTCGCGACTCGTGCACGTGTTGAACACGAGGACGTCCGCCTCGTGCTGAGACGGTGCTTCCCCGAGCCCGATCGACTCCAGCATGCCCTTGATCCGCTCCGAGTCGTGGGCGTTCATCTGGCATCCGAACGTCGTGACGTGGTAGCGCTTCACGGGCTCTAGGTTAGCCGCGCCTCCGGCTCACTTGGCGAACTCGACCGCCCGGGACTCCCGGATCACGGTCACCTTGATCTGGCCTGGATACTCGAGTTGCTCCTCGATCTCGCGGGCGATCTCGTGCGACAGGAGTGTCGCCTCGTCATCGTCGATCTCACCCGGCTTGACCAGGACGCGCACCTCTCGGCCCGCCTGGAGCGCGTACACCCGCTCGACGCCCTTCTTCGCCATCGCAAGCTGCTCGAGGGTCTCGAGGCGCTTCACGTAGTTCTCGAGGCTCTCCCCACGGGCGCCCGGGCGCGAGGCCGAGATCGCGTCGGCGGCGATGACGAGGATCGCCTCGACAGTCTGCGGCTGCACCTCGTAGTGATGGGCCTCGACGGCGTGAACGACGTGCTGCGACTCGCCGAACTTCTTCGCCTGCTGAGCCGAGATCGCCGCATGCGACCCCTCGACTTCGTGCGTCATCGCCTTGCCGATATCGTGGAGGAGCGCGGCTCGCTTTGCGTTCTTCACGCTCGCTCCGAGCTCCGCCGCCATGATCCCGGCCAGGTGGCTGCACTCGAGCGAATGCTTGAGGATGTTCTGGCCGTAGCTCGTCCGATATCGGAGGCGCCCGAGCAGCTTTACGAGCTCCTCGTGCATCGTGCCGCAGTTCGCCTCGAAGACGGCCTGCTCGCCGGCTTGGCGGATGTGCTCCTCGATCTCTGTTTTCGACTGGTAGTACATCTCTTCGATCCGGGACGGATGTATGCGCCCGTCCTCGACGAGCTTCGCCAGGGTCAGCTTTGCGACTTCTCTCCGCACACCGTCGAACGACGAGAGGACGACCGCCTGAGGCGTGTCGTCGATGATGAAGTCGACCCCCGTCAGGTTCTCGAGCGCGCGGATGTTCCGGCCTTCCCGCCCGATGATGCGGCCTTTCATGTCGTCCGAGGGAAGCGAGACGAGCGAGACGGTCGTCTCGGCGGCATGGCTTGCGGCGACGCGCTGCAAGGCGTCTGCGACGAGGTTTCGAGCCCGCCGGCGGGCGTCAACCTGAGCGTCCTCCTCGACCTGCCGCACCATGCGCGCCATCTCGTGACGTACGAGCTCCTCCGACCTCTCGAGGAGCTGACGCTTGGCGTCCGCAGCGGACAGCCCGGAGATCCGCTCGAGCTCTGCCAGCTGCGCGTCCTTCGCGGCTTTCAGGTCTTCCTGGAGTTGCTTCAGGTGCGCCTCTCGATCTGCGACTCCCTGCTCCCGCCGCTCGTGCTCGGTCAACTTGCGGTCGGCGGTCTCTTCCTTCGCGAGCACGCGCTGCTCGATCGTGATCACCTCGGCTCGCCTGTCCTTTAGCTCGTGCTCGACCTCGGTTCGGAGCCGTAGGGCCTCCTCACGAGTCTCGACCTGCGCCTCGCGGCGAATCGCCTCCGCACGACGCTCGGCATCTTCGAGGAGCCGTAGCCGCTCGCCCTGCGCGGCCGTGAGCTTTCGCCCGGCCAGGACGCGCGGAGCGACCGTAACCCCGATCACCATGCCGAGCACCACCCCACCAAGCAGGAGGCCAATCAGAATCACCATTGCTCGCTCCTACTGTCGAGCCTGTAGGAACGGCATTCTCGAATCGGATGCGAGCGTCGTGAAGGGCGCCTCGCGCAGGCCCTACGGTCTCGTTTGAGTGGTCCTCCGTCTGCTCGCGCTTTGTCTCAAGGTCTGTTCCCGGTCGATGTCAAGTGCTAGGTCAGAGTCCGATTCGACGAAAAGCCGTTTCGTGCAGGCATTTGTATTGAGATGAACGTGCATTCATCGTATCTCCGCCTACCCCTCCACGTCCAGCCCCGCACTCCACTCTTCGACCAGCTCCGGGTCGAAGCCGCGCCGAGCGAGAACGGCAACGGCTCTGCGCATCGGCAGGTCGACGACGAGCCGCGCGGCCCGGACCGGTTCACTCGCAAGCTCGGCCAGCGCACTCTCGACCGCGTCGGCCGAGATCCCCGCCTCGCGCAGCCGGGCGGCGATGGCTGCATTCCCCCAGCCGCGCTCTGCGAGGTTCGATGCTCGAGCGCGCGCCAGCCGCGCGTCGTCGACGGCTCCGGCTCGAGCCAGCGTGTCGAGGGCTGCGGCGGCGTCCGCAGGTCTGACACCGCGATTCCGCAACCGCTCCTCCAACCGCTGCCGCGCAACGTCACCGCGCGCAATCTGGCGTCCTGCGACGCGGAGTGCTTCGGCGCGTCGGAGCTCGGCTCGGAAGCTTCGGAGCAGCGGTCGATCGAGCAGCGCACCGCGCGCGAGCCCGGTTCTCACCACGACCTCGTCCGGTACGACCCGCCAGAGACTGCCGTCGACCTCGAGCGCGATCGAGCCCGGCCTGACACGCCGGAGCGCAGTCAGACGCGGATGCCGAGGCTCGGCTTCGGGAGCGGACACACGCTGACCGGACGCGTCAGGCGGGCGAGGCTACCTCGGCCGCTGCTCCATTCTTCGCAGCCGCCGCCGCGGCCTCCTCCGGGAGCGGCAAGAGCCGTGAGGATGCGAGCGCGTCCTCTCCCATCGCGGTCTGAATCCCCCGGACGATCTGCTCGACGATGTCCGGATGCTCTCCCAGGAACGCTGTCGCATTCTGTCGCCCCTGGCCGAGCCGCTCGTCTCCGTAGCTGAAGTACGAGCCGGACTTCTGGACGATCTTCTTCTCCAGGGCGACCTCGAGGACCGTCCCCTCCCACGAGATTCCCTCGCCGTAGATGATGTCGAACTCGGCCTGCTTGAAGGGTGGCGCGACCTTGTTCTTCACGACCTTGACCCGGACGCGGTTCCCGATCGCCTCAACCCCTTCCTTCAGCGTCTCGATGCGCCGGATGTCGAGCCGGATCGACGAGTAGAACTTCAGCGCCCGCCCACCGGGGGTGGTCTCGGGGTTCCCGAACATAACGCCGATCTTCTCGCGGAGCTGGTTCGTGAAGATGGCGACCGTGCCCGTCTGGTTGAGCGTGCCGGCGAGCTTGCGGAGCGCCTGGCTCATGAGGCGTGCCTGGAGCCCCACATGGCTGTCGCCCATCTCGCCCTCGATCTCCGCTCTGGGCGTCAGCGCCGCCACGGAGTCGACCGCGACGACGTCCAAGGCGCCGCTGCGGATCAGGAGCTCGGCGATCTCGAGAGCCTGCTCGCCGTTGTCCGGCTGCGAGACGAGGAGGTCGTCGATGTTGACGCCGATCCTGCGGGCGTACTGCGGGTCCATCGCATGCTCTGCGTCGATGAAGGCGCAGATGCCGCCCCGCCTCTGGGCCTCGGCGATCACGTGGTAGACGAGTGTCGTCTTGCCCGAGGACTCGGGTCCGAAGATCTCGATCACGCGGCCGCGTGGAAGGCCGCCGATGCCGAGCGCGACGTCGAGCGAGAGCGATCCCGTCGACACCGAAGGGATGCTGACGTGGGCATGGTCGTTCATCTTCATGACCGAGCCCTTGCCGTACTGCCGCTCGATCTGACTCAGTGCGGCATCGAGTGACTGCTCGCGATCCAACGTGCTCAACCTCCTAGCGCAACCGATTCGACCGTGACGTACTGCGCTCCGCCCGGCCGCAGGACTGAATGATAGAGAGCCGCTTCGGACGGACTGACCCCGCCGAGCTCGGGGGGAACGGGGCCGAGCCGAGGTCGAGCCCGGAAGCGAAGCACCGTGAGATGAGCCAGCCAGGGGCGCTTCTCCGGTCGATACAGGCCGAGAGCCTCGAGTCGCGCCTGGAGCCCGCCTGCGAGACCCGCAGCCCGGCCGCCCTCGTCCGTGAGGGCGAGCATCCCGACACTCCGGGTCTCGCGGTACTCCCGCACGCGGAGCACGATCCGCTCCTCGACCTCGCGGGCCGCGTCGCCGAGTGCGACGACGACCTCGTCGACGCGATCGGCGGGCGTACTCCCGAGGAAGGCGAGGGTGACGTGCAGTTTCTCCGGGCCCACGAGGCGGGCCCCGGCAGCGCCGGAGAGCTCCTCCTGCCAGCGAACGACGCGTATGGCGGCGTCGGCGGGAAGGGGGAGCGCGCAGAAGAGGCGGACTCGCTCATCGCCCACGAGGCTAGTCGGCGAAAGCGCGCGCGTCTGTGCCCGACTGTGTCAGGACTCGACGCAGCAGGTGCAGGACGCTCGCAGCCGACCGCGCCTGGACTGCTTCTCGGTCTCCCGGCAGC
>JBPCPR010000101.1:0-3415 GCA_050998925.1 Gaiellaceae bacterium | reverse complement strand
GTGCCCGACTGTGTCAGGACTCGACGCAGCAGGTGCAGGACACTCGCAGCCGACCGCGCCTGGACTGCTTCTCGGTCTCCCGGCAGCTCAAGCCGGAGCGCAGCCTCCCGATCCGCTCCGGCAACGTGCAGGAAGACGAGTCCCACCGGTTTCCCCGGTGTCCCCCCGTCCGGGCCCGCGACCCCGGTGACTGCGAGCGCCACATCGGCAGCCAAGGTCTCGCGCGCGCCGGTTGCCATCGCAGCCGCCGCCTCTGCGGAGACCGCGCCGTACTTCAACAGGATGTTCGCCAGCACCCCCAGGAGGCGCCGCTTCAGGTCGTTCGAATAGGACACCACCCCGCCGACGAACACCTCGCTGGCGCCGGGTACTGCGGTGAGCCTTGCACTCACGAGCCCCCCGGTGCACGACTCGGCCGTTGCGAGCGTAAGGCCCGCCTGCCGACACAGGTCGAGCACGATCGCCTCGACCGGCCGCTCATCCTCCGCGAAGAGCGCATCGGCGAAGCGGCTCCGCAGCTCCGCCTCCAGGACTGCAGCCTGGGGCGAGCCCGGCTCCTCGCTGAACAGATCCACGTGGATCTCGAGGTCGCGGGCGCACACCGTCACCTCGACGCCAGCCTGCTCGCCCCCAGTCTCGTCGAGCGCCCGCGCCACAGCGGACTCGCTCGGCCCGAAGAACCGCAGAACCCGGTGCTCGGCCGGTCGGGCCCGGTTCAGGATCGCCCGCACCGGGGGACTGGCCAGCGCAGCCGGCCAGAGCCGTTGGAGCTCAACCGGGGGCCCGGGCAGTGCGAGCGCAACGCCCTGCTCGTGCTCGAGAAGCACCGCCGGCGCGGTTCCAGCCAGGCCGAGCGAAACGGCTCCCTCCGGAAGCATGGCCTGCTTGGCGATGCCGGCAGCGAAGTCTGCGAACGGCCTGCGGAGACGCTTCGCGACACTCCGCGAGAACGCCTCGATCTCCTGTTCGAGCTCGGTGTCGAGCACGAGAGCTCGGCCGGTACCCCGAGCCAGCATCTCGATCGTCCGGTCGTCGTGTGTGGGCCCGAGGCCCCCGGAGAGGATGCAGAGATCCGCCTCGAGTCCCTCGCGAACAGCCGCCTCGAGCTCCTCGGGCCGGTCGCCGACGATGAGGACGCGCGCCGGCTCGAGCCCGCGACTCGTCAGCTCCCGGGAGAGAAAGGGCCCGTTCGCATCCCGCCTTCCGCCCCGGACGAGCTCGCTCCCCGTGACGACGACGCTCGCCCGCGGTCGTTCGGCCAAGCTAGACCTTCTACTACTAGGTGGTCGCGAGCCGGCGGACGCCCTTCGCCGTGACCAGGAAGAACGTTCCGTCGCCGGAAAGATTGCGCACCGCCTTCCCGTTCAGCTTCACGGTCAGAGCCCCCGGAGCGCCGAGCTGGAGCCAGAGCCTTTTGCGAACGAAGCGCTGACCCTGCCCCTCCTCGAGCGTGCCAGAGTAAAGCACCTCGCCCTGCGGGCCTCCGGCCTTCACCACCATCCAGCAATCCCCTTCGCTTGCCCTGAGGAGGAGCCGGGCGAGCGTGGGCTTCGACTTTTCCTCACCGGCAGGATCAGACGGCTTCGTGGTCTCCGTTTTCGTCGACTCCGAAGTGGAGCCGCCGACGACGCCGACTGTCGGGTCCGATGACGTTCCGTCGCCGAAGCCGAAGGCGACCACCACGAGGACAGTGACGGCCACGATCGCGGCGAGCGCCACGACGACGAAGTTCGACTCGGACACGCGGTGTCGCGGCCGCGTCGGCGGCGTCGACGGGTTCAGCGGCTCCTCGGCGCTCGCGAAGCGGGAGTTGTACTCGTCGACGTAGAGCTGGCCGTCGAGCCCGAGATACTCGGCGTAGGTGCGCAGGAAGCCCTTCACGTACGTATCGCCGGGGAGGACTTCGAAGCGCTCGGCCTCGAGCGCCTGGATGTACTTCCCGCGGATCTTCGTGCCCTCTTCGATGCGTGGAAAGTCCAAGCTCTGACGAAGCCGCGCCTCGCGCAGGCTGTTGCCGATCTCGAACACGGCCCCCGATTGTAGCGGCGGCCGCTAACAGCTTCGCACCGGAGCAGACTCAGCCGAAGAGGACGAGCACGGCGAAGACGCCGACAGCGAGAGACGCGGTCAAGGCCAGGAGCAGCGTCAGCCCTCCGAGGAACCGACCGAGCCGTGCCGGAGCCTCGCCTCCGATCTGTCCCAGCGAGCGTTGATTCGCTGCCCTTGCATGCCCCCCGAGCGAGAGCGCGATGAAGGCAAGGAGTGCGGAGACGGGCAGGGCTGCGACCGCCTCGACGAGGCGGATGCCGCCGAAGATGATCGCCCAGATGCCGCCGCCCAGCACCCCGAGTGCCAGAAGGCCGAGGAAGACCGCGCCGAACGCCTGTCCGTTCCGCACGGTTACTGCTTCACGTAGGGGCGGCCCACGGCCGCCGGAGGGATGGAGCGGCCGATCAGGCCGACGAGCGCGACGAGCGTGAGGACGTAGGGCAGGGTCGAGATCAGGTTCTCGGAGATGCCCGCCTCGCGCTGGAGCGGGATGGCGATAGCGAAGCCGAAGCCGAACAAAAGGCAGGCCGCGAAGGCCCAGCCGGGGCGCCATTTGGCGAAGATCACCGCGGCCAGGGCGATGTAGCCGCGGCCGCTCGTCATGTTCTCGGCGAAGCTGCCGACGAATCCGATCGAGAGGAACGCGCCGCCGAGGGCTGCGAGAACGCCCGAGGCGACGACCGCCGCATAGCGCACCCCGTACACGGAGATGCCGACCGTGTCGGCGGCCTTGGGATGCTCGCCGACGGAACGAATTCGAAGGCCGATCGGAGTCTTGAAGAGGACCACGTAGCCGAGGATGACCACGCCGAACATCACCCAGACCAGAAGGTTCAGAGATCCGAAGACCCCGTGGAGGAACCCGCCGACGAGCGGGATACTTTCCAGGAAGCCGAGCTTCACGTTGGGGACCCGGGAGACACCCGAGTCGATTCCTCCAGGGTAGATCGAGCTGAACAGGTACCCGGTCAGGCCGAGGGCGAGGAAGTTGACTGCGAAGCCGCTCACGATCTGGTCGGCCCGCATGTGAATGGAGAAGAACGCGTGGATCAGCGCCAGGAGCCCGCCGAAGATCATCGCCATGAGGATGCCGACGACCCAACTCCCGCTCCAGACGGCTCCCCAGATGCCGAAGAAGGCGCCGGTCAGCATCATCCCTTCGAGGCCGATGTTCACGACCCCGGAGCGCTCGGAGAAGATCCCGCCGATCGCGGCGAAGGCGAGGGGAGTCGCGAAGCGGAGCGTCGAGGCGAGAACTCCGGCGGTGAGGATGCTGTCGAGGCTCTCTGCCTGCTTCGTCTGCAGCCAGAGCGCTCCCACGGTCCCGGCGACTCCGAGCCCGATCGCCCACCAGCCGAGCTTCCGC
>JBPCPR010000070.1:0-4186 GCA_050998925.1 Gaiellaceae bacterium | reverse complement strand
AGTTCGAGCTCCGAAAAGCGGCGGAGCGGGCGCACATCCTCGAGGGGTACCTGAAGGCGCTCGACAACCTCGACGAGGTGATAGCGCTCATCCGCGGGGCGTCCGACACCGACGCGGCGCGCTCCGGCCTCATGGAGCTCTTCGAGCTCAGCGAGCTCCAGGCCCAGGCGATCCTCGACCTGCGGCTGGCGAGGCTGACCGGTCTGGCCCGGAAGGAGATCGAGGGCGAGTACGCCGACCTACAGGAGCGGATCGGAGAGCTCCGGACGATCCTCGGCGACGAGACGCGGATCGACGGTGTCATCCGGGACGAGCTGCTCGAGATCAAGGAGATCTACGCGAAGGTCGACGAGCGCAGAACCGAGATCGTCGCGGCCGAGGAGGAGCTCGACGTCGAGGACTTGATCGCGGAAGAGGACATGGTCATCGCGATCACGCGCTCGGGCTACATCAAGCGCCTGCCGGTGACCACGTATCGCGAGCAGCGCCGTGGCGGCATCGGCGTCATGGGCATGGACCTGAAGGACGAGGACTATATCCAGCACCTCGTCGTCGCTTCGACACACGACTACCTGCTCTTCTTCACCTCGGTCGGCAAGATCTACCGCCTGAAGGTGCACGAGCTTCCGCTCGGGAGCCGGCAGTCGAAGGGCAGAGCGCTGGTTAACCTGCTCCCGCTCGCACAGGGCGAGAGCGTGCGGACGCTCATCGCGACCCGCAAGTTCGAGGAGGCCGAGTACCTCGTCCTCGCGACCAAGAAGGGGGTCGTAAAAAAGACCCGCTTCGCCGAGTACAACACGCCGCTGAAGGCCGACGGGATCATTGCGATCCGGCTCCGCGAGGACGACGAGCTCGTCGCGGTCCTGCACTCGTCCGGTGACGACGACATCCTCATGGTCTCGCGCAAGGGCCAGGCGATCCGCTTCCACGAGTCGGAAGCCCGAGCGATGGGACGGGCGACGGGGGGCGTGCGCGGCATGAACCTCCGCGCCGGAGACGAGGTGATCGCGGCGAGCCTCGCGCAGAACGACGCCGACCTCCTCGTAGTGACCGAGAACGGCTACGGCAAGCGGACGAGGATCGACGAGTACCCGGTCAAGGGCCGCGGCGGCCTCGGCGTGAAGACGGTGCAGCTGACCGAGGTTCGCGGGAAGCTCGCGGGAGCTCTCGTCGTCCGGGACGGCTATGCGGTGATGCTCATGTCGACGGGCGGCACGATGATCCGGATGGCGGTCGAGGAGGTCAAGCGGCTCGGGCGGGCGACGCAGGGCGTCATCGTCATGCGCCTTCGCGGCGACGAACAGGTCTCGACGCTCGCGCCCGTCGCCGACCAGGGCACGGTCGTCGTCGAGGACGAGAACGGCGGGACTCCTGCGGGAGCCGAGGCCGTGGGACCCGATCCTGGAGCCCTCGAGGCGTTGCCGGAGGACCCAGCGGCCTCGAATGGCACTCCACCCGTGGTCGAGTAAATTCGGCGCAGGTTTTACGGCAGATTCGGCAGTTTTTCTCCTGTGAGGGTGCTAATGTCACCGCAGCCGCGCTGGCATGGGAAAGGGATCGCAATGGCCGTTCCGCAGCAGGTCGACCTGCTCGAGCCCGTCAATCTGGCCGACCATCTGAACAAGATCGAGCTCTACCTCGGGCAGGTGTGCCACGTGGCCGGGATCTCGAAGATGCAACTCGACTACTGGACGAACAAGGCGCAGATCCCGACGAAGGGCCGCAAGCAGCGGATCTACGACATGGACGCTCTCGAGACGGTCATGCTGATCAAGCAGGCAAAGGACAAAGGGCTCAACCTGTCGACGGCGATCGAGACGGCGCGCCAGTACAAGGAGCGCCGCCCGAGCCTCGTTCGAAGCGCCGACTAGGAAGGAGCGGCGCGAAGCCGCTCGGCGGCTGTCTCGGGCGCGAGTGGATTGACGTGCAGCCCGGCGCCCAGCTCGAGCCCTGCGGGCACCGTGATCCTGGGGACGAGCTCGAGGTGCCAGTGCCGGCCGGGGTGAAGCCAGAGGTTCATGGGCACGGCTCCCTCGAGCGTGTGGATCCGAGCCAGACGGCTCGCGGCCAGGATCAGGGCAGGAGCGAGGGAGGGACTCTCGAACGGCTGCGCCTCGCACGCCTCGGGCACCACGAGGAGCTCGTACGGCTGCCGCCCCGCGTAGGCTGCGAGACCCACCACGCCCGCCTCCTCTGCGACCACGCGGTCGCCCTGACCGCGCTCCTCCTCGAGCAGGCGGCAGACCAGGCAGGTGCCGGCATTTCGATCGATGGCGCGCTCCGCGTCTACGGCCGGCGGCTCTGCTTCGAGCCAGAGCAACTGTGAGTGACTGTGCGAGAGACTCGCTCCGGCCTCACGCCCTTCGTTGACGATCGCCTGGATGTACGGAAACCCTTGTCCGGCCGCCTCGGCTGCCCGCGCTTGCCAGGCTTCAGTCACCCGTCCAACCTCGTCGGGCGTGAGCTCGGCGAGCGAGGCGACGTGCCGGGGCGACGAGACGACCACCTCCTGATTTCCGTGCGTAGGGCGGGACTCGAGGAGCCCGATCCGTCGTGGGGGGCCGCTGAGCCCCGGCGCGAAAGCGGGGAACTTGTTCGGGACGACCCGGACGAGCCAGCCGGGTGTGTCGGGAGCCCGCTCAGACGGTCCGAGCGCGAACGTCTCCGGCGGCGTGCGGTCCTCGTGACCTTCGCAGAAGGGGCAGCTCGCGGTCTCCGCAGCTGTCTCGCCACCCGGAGACGTTCGGGGAGCCCCGGGCCGACGCGAGCGAAGTGGCGCGATGACCACCCAGCGGCCGGAGAGCGGGTCGCGCCGGAGCTCGCGCCCCTCCGGATCGTTCAGCCGTCGCCCTTTGCGGAGTCGCGTGCCCGGTCGCCCATCTCGATCAGCGGCCGGACGAGGTCGAGCGGGAGCGGGAGGACGATCAGCGACGAGCGCTCGGAGCTGATCTCGAGCATCGTCTGCAGGTAGCGGAGCTGGATCGAGATCGGGTTCTCGCTGAGGACGTTCGCAGCGTCCTTCAGCCGCTCGGATGCCTGCGCCTCGCCTTCGGCCGCGATCACCTTCGCGCGGCGCTCGCGCTCGGCTTCGGCCTGACGCGCCATCGCTCGCTGCATCCCCTGCGGGATCTCGACGTCCTTGACCTCCACGATCGAGATCTTGATCCCCCAGGGCGCGGTCGCACCATCGATGATCTCCTGAAGGATCGCGTTGATCTTGTCCCGTTCCGAGAGAAGCTCGTCGAGCACGTGCTGGCCGAGCACGCTTCGGAGCGTCGTCTGGGCGATCTGCGACGTGGCGACCATGAAGTTCTCCACCTGGACGATCGCCTTCTCCGGCTCGATGATCCGGAAGTAGGCGACGGCGTTCACGCGGACCGGGACGTTGTCCTTCGTGATCACCTCCTGCGGCGGGACGTTGAGCGTCACCGTCCGAAGGTCGACCCGGACCATCTTGTCGATGATCGGGATGAGCAGGAAGAGCCCCGGCCCCTTGGGCGGGCTGTTCAGCCGGCCGAGGCGGAAGATGACACCCCGCTCGTACTCCCGCGCGACCCGGACCGAGGCCGACAGGAGGAAGAGGATCACCACTACGACGGCTGCGACCGCGATCAGGGCGGCGGACATATCGAGATCCTACGTGTTCGGTGCTAGGTCCTCGCGCGCCGAGTGCGGGTCGGGCGACCTGGAGACGTCGAGGACGAGGCCGTCCCCGATCCGGTCGACCACCACGGGCGTCCCGGCGGGCAACGGCGGCCCCGCGGTCACCGCCCGCCAGAGCTCCCCGTGGACGAACACGAGCCCGCTCGGAACGAGGGAGTCGCGCACGATCCCGACTTCGCCCAGGAGCTCCTCGGAACCCGTTCGGGCCTCCGTTCGGCTCACCCGCACGACCTTCGCGACGGCGAACGCCGTCAGAATCGCCAGAGTTCCTCCGACTGCGAGCGCGACCGGGAGGGAGACCTGGTACGCATCGCCCGCCGGATCGAAGAGGAGCAGCGAGCCGAAGACGAAGCTCGCCGCGCCGGCCAGCGCCAGGGCGCCGTGCGTCGTCACAAAGGCCTCGGCTGCGAAGAATCCGACCGCGAGGAGAAGCAGGAGGACCCCGGCCGCGCTGACCGGGAGAACTTGCAGTCCGTAGAGGCCGAGGATGAGGGAGATCGCACCGATAGTGCCGGGGAAGATC
>JBPCPR010000293.1:0-7461 GCA_050998925.1 Gaiellaceae bacterium | reverse complement strand
TGTTCGAGGGCGACCGCAGCCGCAAGCAGACGCTCGTCGACTACGGCTTCCGCCTGCCGAGCGCGCTCGACAACCGCCCGCAGAAATTCGACGAGTTCCTCTCGATCACGCCGACGCTCGTGTTCGTCAGCGCCACGCCCGGCAAGTACGAGAAGGCGAACTCCGGGCGCGTCGTCGAGCAGATCGTCCGCCCGACGGGCATCGTCGACCCGGCCGTCGAGGTGCGCGAGACGCGCAATCAGATCGACGACCTCATGAACGAGATCCGCAAGCGCGTCGACAAGGCGGAGCGCACGCTCGTCACGACGCTCACGAAGAAGATGAGCGAGGACCTGACCGACTACCTGCTCGAGATGGGCTTCAAGGTCCGCTACCTGCACTCGGAGATCGACACGCTCGAGCGCATCCAGATCATCCGGGACCTGCGGCTCGGGGAGTACGACGTCCTGGTCGGCGTCAACCTCCTCCGCGAGGGGCTCGACCTGCCCGAGGTCTCGCTCGTCGCGATCCTCGACGCGGACAAGGAGGGCTTCCTGCGTGGCCAGACAGCGCTCATCCAGACGATCGGGCGCGCCGCGAGGAACGTCAACGGCAAAGTGATCATGTACGCCGACAAGCTGACCGAGGCGATCAAGGGCGCGATCGACGAGACCACGCGCCGGCGGGAGATCCAGCTCCGCTACAACGAGGAGCACGGGATCACGCCCGAGTCGATCGTCAAGGGCGTCTCGGACATCGCCGAGTTCCTCTCGCTCGAGTCGCCGACGGTTCCCGGCCGGCGTCGGCGGAAGGATCGCAAGGTCGAAGGCCTGAGCACGGACGAGCTCGAGAAGCTCGCCGTCACGCTCGAGGAGGAGATGTTCGCTGCCGCGCACGAGCTGCGGTTCGAGTACGCCGCGAAGCTCCGGGACGAGATCAAGAACCTGCGGCGAGAGCTCGTGGCCGCCGCCGAGCCTGCCGCCTAGGGTGTCCTGCCTAGGGAGCCCCGTCGACCGTCGAGCAGTCGACGCGGCCGGCGGCTGCAGCGGCGATGATCCGCTTGACGTCCTCGTAGGAGTCCTTGGGCGACTGATCGGCCCAGAACACTCCCGACTGCCAGCCTTCGAGCCTCGCCTCGTCCCACATCAGGAAGTTGAAGAACCCCTGGACGTACGGCTGGCAGTATGCGAGCTCGACGCCGTGCTCGAACTGTGACGCCTGCTCCTCCGGCGAGATCGTCTCGACGTTCTCCTCGCCAGTGTAGAAGTCGATCTTGTCAGGGCTCACGGTCGTCTGAAATCCGGTCTCGAGATACCAGATGAAGGTGCAGCGTCCGTCCACGCACGCCCCCGGGACCGCTTGGGCCGTTCCCGAGAATGCCTCGGAGAGCACCTCCATCAGGTCGGCATAGTCGCCCTGGGAGATCGTCGAGCCGCCGTGTTCAGTGGCGGGAGCCTCAACCGGGCTCGACCCGTAGGCATGGTGCCCGACCGTGTCGAAGAGCGGCTCGTCGCGGCCACTACTGCGGTAGGCGATCCCCAACTCCCGGATGAACCTCCCAGGCGAGTGAGAGATGTTGCTCCGCGCGTCCGGGCGATCGTTGCCCTTGGGCGCGGTCGCGGGGGCGATCAGGTTCACCTCCGGGCGCTGGTCGTGGAGGACGTCCCAGCAGCGCGCGAGGAGCTCGGCGTAGGCGGCCGGCGCCGCGCTCGCTCCCAGGTCGTCGAACTGAGGCTGCCAGAAGTAGCTCTTGTTCGGCTCGTTCCAGACGACCAGGTCTCCGATCGCCGGATAGCGCTCGAGCAGATCGGCCGCATAGGCGCAGTAGTCGTCCCTGGCCGCCTCGTCGAGCGGGGCAGCCTCGGGCCGGCCGTAGAGCGCCACGACGAAACGCTCGGAGGCCCGCGCCCTCACCATCCCGTCGAGCTGCTCGACCACGTCCGGTGGGAGCGTCCGCACTCCCGGTTCCCACGGAACGGTGATCCGGAAGGTCGCCACGCCGAGCTCGCGGGCCACCGGAAGGGCAGAATCGGGAACGAGCTTGAAGGCGTCCTCCGTCAGGCCGACGAAGAGCTTCGGCTCGGGCGACGAGCGCTTCGGCGACGGTTCGCTCCCGTACGAGCAGCCGGTGCTGACAGCGGTCGCCGTAGCGAGGAGAAGGACCAGACCCCGTTTCGTGCCTCCGCGACTCTAGATTCCCCGGGAAAGAGAAGGGCCAGGCTCTGCCCGGCCCTTCTCTCCTGTTTCAGGTGCTCACGGAACGAGGGTGATGCGGTCCTGCGGTCCGGGCGCCACCGTCCCTGTCGCCTGGAAGTACTTCTCCAGGGCGTCCAGATCGACGTCCCCGCCGAGGCGATTCGTTCCATCCCTGAGGACGGTGTAGCTGTCTCCGCCCTCGGCGAGGAAGCTGTTCACCGTCACGCGGTAACTCGCACCGGGATCGATCGGTACGCCGTTCAGCGTCATGTTGGTGACCTTGTTTCCCTCCGGTCCGGAGTCGGTCCGCGTGTAAGCGAAGCCTTCCGAGACCTGCAGGATCCCGATCCCTCCCGTGAACTGCCGCTCCAGGAGCTCGTCGATTTGGGCACCGGTGAGCGTCATCGTGACGAGGCTGTTGCCGAACGGCTGAACGTTGAACGACTCGCCGTAGGTGACCTCGCCCGGGGCCTCGCCGCCGCTGACCTGAGCGAAGAGCAGGTCAGCCCGGATGCCCCCCGCGTTCATGAACGCGATCTGGGCGCCGCCGAGACTTGCGGGCGCCGTCGCGAAGAGCTGGGCGTCGGCGATGACGTCCCCTAGAGCGGACTCGCCCGCTGCGTTCGCCGTCCTGGTGATGCCGGCCGTGATCGCGCCGATCACGCGGTTGGCGAACGGCGCCGACAGCGTCCTGTACTTGTCGACGAGAGCCGTCAGTCGGGCGGCCGGACGAACGTCACGGGTAACGATCTTGTTCTCGACCTTCGCCGAGACCACATCCTTGGGCGCACGGCTGATGGTCAGGTCGATGTCGGTCACGAGTCGGCCGAAAGACGCGGCGCCGGTCACGATCTTGCCGTCGATGACGCAGTTCACGGCCCAGTTCGTGTGGCCGGTGACCACGACGTCGATCTCGTCATGCATCCGCTCCACGATCGGCGGCAGCGCGCCCGACGGGCTGTTGCAGTCGTTGATGAGTCCTCCCGCCGTCGAGCCACCCTCGTGCAAGAGGACCACGATCGTCCTGACGCCCATCCTTCTCAGCTTCGGTACGAGCGCGTTCACGGTGTCGGCTTCGTCGAAGAAGCTGACGCTCGAGATACCGGATGGACTGACGATCGAGGGCGTTCCTTCGAGTGTCATGCCGACGATTGCGACTTTTACACCCTTGAACTTACGGATCTTGTAAGGCGGGAAGATCGTGTTCTTCGAGTTCTTGTACGCGACGTTGGCCGCAAGGAAGTCGAAGCTCGCGCCACGGAATCGATCGCCGTCCTGGCATCCGTCGACGGGATGGCACCGCCCGTGCTGCATGCGCAGGAGCTCGTCGACTCCTTCGTCGAACTCGTGGTTTCCGACTCCGTTGTAGTCGAGACGCATTCGGTTGAACGCCTCGATCGTCGGCTCGTCGTGGAACAGCGCCGAGATCAACGGGCTTGCGCCGATCAGGTCTCCCGCCGAGACGAAGAGCGTGTTTCGATTGGTCGCCCGCAGCCTTCGGACGTGTGTCGCGAGGTACTCGACCCCGCCTGCATTCACGGTCGGAGCCGGTAGCCCCGGTCCGGGGGGCGGACCGATCGCGATCCGGCCCGACGAGCCGCTTGGTGGCTCGAGGTTCCCATGGAAGTCGTTCAGTGCGAGGATCTGCACCTCGATCGTCTTGCCTTCTTCTCCGCTTTCGTCAGGCCGGTGCGCTCCAGAATTCTGGCCGACCCGACCGGTACGGCGACGAGGAGCAGCAGAGTCAGCCAGAGGCTGAACGCCGCTCCGAACAGAGTCTTGCGCTTCATCCCGTTCCCCCTCTCGGTTTCGATTGCTAGTTGTCGCTCGGCTAAGGAGACGTCCGCATGGAGCGGGGCCTCCGCGCGGCCTCAGAACGCCGGCGACGGCACGTTCGTGACCCCGTCGACTCGGCCTTGTGCGGTTGCGCGGCAGGGAGGTAACGCGCCTCGGACGGAAGTCGATAGCCACGCCGTGAAGACGTGGAGCGGGTCTGGTGAACCGCTAGTCGATCGAGCCGAGCGGTTCGAGGCCGCGCGGGAACCGGCGGTCGGCGATCTGCGCCCAGGACGTTTCCGCCCAGGCGAACGTGAGAACCCGAAGCGATCTCTCGTCCGCCTCGAAGAGATGCAGACCCCTTGCCTCCCCACGCCTCTTGGGGCGCGGTTGGCCCAGTCCGGGAGCCGTGACGACCGTGGTGCCGTGCATCTCGCCGCGAACGACCTCGAACTCTCTCCGCTCCGCGACCGCCGCCTGGTGGACGTGGCCCGAGACGATCAGCTCCGCGCCGGCATCGACCAGGCCGCCGAGGACCGTGCTTCGGTTGGCGATCGTGCGCTTCGTGGAGCGCCAAGGCGCTCCGAGCAAGTGGTGGTGCCGGGCGACGATCTTGAGGACACCCGGGCCTGCTCCGGCGAAGCAGTCGCGAACCTGCTCGATCTGGTCAGGCCGGAGGGCACCGCCCTGCTGCTTCCAGGGCCGCACCGAGTTCAGTCCACAGACGACCAGCCGGTCGGAGCGATACGTGGGCTCCGTCTGTCCCCAGACTCTGGTGAACTCGTCGAAAGTGGCCGAAAACCGCCACGGCGGCCACCGGGGTATGTCGTGGTTTCCCGGGATGACCAGGAGGGGCGCGTCGAGGGAGCGGAGCAGCGCGGCCGCGCGGTCATGTTGTGCCTGCGTGTTCCTGTGTGTGAGGTCGCCGCTCGCGATCACGAGCTCGGGCTGTGTCTCGGCGACGAGCGTGCGCAAACCGCCCTCGACCTCAGGTTCCTCCTTGGTTCCGGCGTGGAGGTCCGACACCTGGAGGACGCGTAGAAGCGGCATCAGGCGGGCAGACTATAGTGAGCTTATGGTCGACGAACCTGCTGAGATCTTCGACGACATCTACGTCGGGCTGCGCGCCGGGGCGGCCGGGCGGAAGAAGCGCCGAGGCGAGCCGCTCTCGCCCGAGGAGCAGGAGGCGCTCGGACGCTGGTCGCGCATGTCAGGCTGGCGGAAGGCCCTTGCAGTCGGTGGATTTGCGATCGGCACCTTCGGCCTCGGAGTCACCGTCGGAGGCCTCGTCTTTGGCCGCTGGCGCAAGGCCTGATTTCGGCACTCGGCGCGTTGCCGGCTTCGTCCGGCTGACCGCGGGCGACCTTGCGCGCGTCTGTGTGCGATTCCTTCACAGCCTCACGCCATTCAGTGCACCACGCGCGCGCCGCCGCGAGTTACGCTCGCCGCGGGGGAATCACTAATCGGGGGACCCCCGGGGTGGTGTCACGCGTGGGTGGCGGGTGCAGCGCTCGGCTTTCGTCTTCCGGACGCTGGGTCTGCCTCCGCCATAGGGCAGGAGCGCCGGTCGCCGTGCCGAAGGCGCCATTCATGCGCGGGTATCTCTCTCCCGGGGAGGAAGTCCAGCTGGAAGCACGCCAGCACGGCATCGCCCTGGTCTTTCCTCTGACCCGCGCGTTCGCGATCGCGGCTCTCGGCACGGTGCTCATCCTGTTCGGGCCGCGCGCTCATTGGCTCCTCGCCCCCCTCGGCGCGGGTTTCCTCGGCGCGGCGGCCGTCCTCGCGCTCGGGGCCGTCTGGCGCTGGGATCGCACCGAGCTCATCCTGACGAGCGAGAAGCTGTTCGTCGTGCATGGAATCGTGAGCCGTCGGGCCGCGGCCGTTCGGCTGTCCCGGGTGGGCGCGGTCGAGGTCGACCAGAGCCTCCTCGGGCGCCTGCTCGGGTACGGGACGCTCATCGCGGGGGACCTCGAGATCCCGTACGTCCCCCGTCCGCGGGACGTCTGCCGGCTCCTTCGGTAGCGACCCAAGCGGCGTCCGCCGCCGGTGCGAAGTAACTACATTTGGTATAGTTACCGCACATGGCGACCGAGAGAGGATCGACGCACCTGATGAGCAAGCTTCTCCTGATTCCCCTGGAAGACACCGTCGTCTTCCCGAACATGAGCCTTACCCTGACGATCGACACGGGTGACGAGGACAAGGTCGTCCTCGTCCCGCGACACGAGGGCGACTACGCGAGCGTCGGCACCGTCGTCGAGGTGACGGACAAGGTCCGATTGCCCGGCGGCGTCCAGGCCGTCAACCTGAACGGGCTTCATCGTGCCGTGATCGGCGCGGCCGAAAGCGATGCCTCTGGCCAGCTGCGAGCGGAGGTCGACGAGCGCCCGGACGACAATCCTGCACCGACCGTGACACGGGAGCTCGAGCGCGAATACCGCGCCGTCGTCGAGGAGATTCTCGAGGTTCGAGGAGCCGACGAGCGGATCTCCGCCTTCGTCCGGTCGATCTCGGAAGCGGGTGCCCTCGGCGACACCGCCGGCTACTCGCCCGAGCTCTCCTTCGAGCAGAAGGTCAAGCTGCTCGAGGCCGTCGACATCGTCGAGCGCCTAAGGCTCGCCGTCGAGTACCAGCGGGAGGTGCTGGCCCAGCTCCAGGTCCGCAAGCGCATCCGCGAGGACGTCGAATCGGGCGCGCAGAAGCAGCAGCGCGACTACTTCCTTCGCCGCCAGATGGACTCGATCCGCAAGGAGCTCGGTGAGGACGAGGGCTCGATCGTCGAGGAGTACCGGCAGAAGATCGCCGATGCAGGCATGCCCGAGGAGGTGCAGAAGCAGGTGGAGAAGGAGCTCGACCGGCTCGAGCGGATGGGTGAGTCGACGGGCGAGTCGTCGATGATCCGCACGTACCTCGACTGGCTGATCGCGGTGCCGTGGTCGAAACGCTCCGAGGACGTCCTCGACCCGGTGAACGCGCGCGAGATCCTCGATGCGGACCACGCCGGCCTCGAGGACGTGAAGGACAGGATCGTCGAGTACCTGGCGGTTCGGAAGCTCCGGCAGGAGCGGGGAATCCAGGAAGACAAGCGCTCCGGCGCGATCTTGACCCTCATCGGCCCTCCCGGGACGGGCAAGACGTCGATCGGCGAGTCGATCGCGCGCGCGCTTGGTCGTGAGTTCGTCCGGATGTCACTGGGCGGCGTGCGCGACGAGGCGGAGATCCGCGGCCACCGCCGCACCTACATCGGCGCCCTCCCGGGGCGGCTCGTTCGCGCGCTCCGCGACGCCGAGACGATGAATCCCGTGATCATGCTCGACGAGGTCGACAAGGTCGGCGCCGACTGGCGCGGCGATCCGTCGGTGGCTCTGCTCGAGGTGCTCGACCCCGCGCAGAACCACGCGGTCCGCGACCACTACCTGGACGTGGAGCTGGACCTCTCTCAGGTCGTCTTCATCGCCACCGCCAACGTGGCGGAGACGATCCCGGCGCCGCTGCTCGACCGCATGGAGG
>JBPCPR010000145.1:0-4860 GCA_050998925.1 Gaiellaceae bacterium | reverse complement strand
CGCCGAGCGCCGCTCCCGCGTCCCGGTACAATCGCTATCTCGTCCACGTCGAGTTCGCAGGGCCTGCCGGCGAGGATTGGTCGTCTGTGGGCGGAGGGGAAGCGGCTCCCGAGGCCATCGACTCCGCAGGGGAGGCGGCTCCTGTCGGCGTCGAGTGGGACGTCGCCCGCTGGAACGACCTCTGGGGCGAGTAGCCCGTTAGATGGTTGGTCGATAATTGGCATGCCCGCGGGGACGGTCCAGACCAGGCCGCCATCCGCGGGTGCGGTAATTGTCGGTCAACCATCTAGGCTCGCTAGCGTGGCCGGCCCGCTCCTCGTCACAGCGACCGACTACCACACTGCCGGCGAGCCGTTCCGGATCGTCACCGGGGGCGTGCCTCCGATCCCGGGCCGCACCATCCTCGAGAAGCGCCGCTGGGCGCAGGAGCACCTCGAGCACGTTCGGAAGCTCCTCGTGTACGAGCCCCGGGGACATGCCGACATGTACGGCTGCTTCGTCACGGAGCCCGAGGACGGGGGCGCCGACCTCGGGGTGCTCTTCTTCCACAACGCCGGTTACTCGACTGCGTGCGGGCACGGCACGATCGCGCTTGCCACGGCTGCGGTCGAAACGGGGATGGTTGAGTCCACCGAGCCAGAGACCCGACTCACGCTCGACGTCCCGTCCGGACGGCTGCAGGTGACGGTCACGGTCGCAGACGGGCGGCCGAGCGGGGCCTCGTTCCGGAACGTCCCGGCCTGGGTCGAGGCGACGGGCCTCGAGGCCGCGGGCGCGGTCGTGGACGTCGCGTACGGCGGGGCCTTCTACGGATCGGTGGCTGCGAGCAGCCTAGGTCTTGGGGTCGAGCCCGCGAACGTGCCCGTCTTCATCCAGCTCGGGCGTGAGATCAAGCGCGAGCTCGAAGCGCAGCGGGAGTTCGTGCACCCCGAGGCTCCCGACATCCGAGACATCTACGGCGTCAGCTTCTGGCAGGACGAGGGGGAGAGCGAGGGCCGGCTCGTGCAGCGGAACGTGACGGTGTTCGCGGACGGGGAGGTCGACCGCTCTCCGTGCGGGAGCGGCACGTCGGCGCGCCTGGCGCTGCTCGGAACCGACCGGACGCTCCTCCATCGAAGCGTGATCGGAACCGAGTTCGAGGCACGGATCGTCGAGCAAGTGGAGGTGGCGGGCCGTCCGGCAGTCGTGACCGAGATCGCCGGCTCCGCACATCGCACCGGCACGCACGAGTTCGTGCTGGAGCCTGACGACCCGCTCGGCGAAGGCTTCCTGCTCCGCTAGAGCAGTCGAAGCAGATCGGCAAGGGCGGCCGTGCTCTCGACGACGAGATCCGCGCGCTCCGTGAGCTCGTTCGGACCCTCTGACGAAGCCACGGCGATCCGGACCGCGTATTCGAGCCCGCCGCTCTCGAGGCCGGCGAACGCGTCCAGGTCGGTGACATCGTCGCCGGCGTACAGGGCGCGCGTGGCGCACGACTCGGCGAGCAGCGCGCGGACGGCCGTGCCCTTGTCCGCCGGCACGTCCGGCCGGAGCTCGAGCACCATGCGCCCCCAGCGAGGGTCGAGCCCTTCCTCCAAAGCTGCTGCCGCGACCTCGACGAGCCAGCGCTCTGCCGCCTCGGGATCCGGCGCCTCGCGGTAGTGGAGGGAGACGGAGAGCTCCTTGTCCTCGAGACGGACCCCGTCGGGGATCTCGAGCGCCGAACCGAACTGGCGCACGGCTTCCGCGAGTCCGACCGCGCGTGGATCGAGCTCGAGCCCGTGGTTCCCGACGACGCGGATGCCCTTGACCCCCACCAGCTCGGCCGCGTCCACGCCCGAGCGGCCGCTCACGCAGGCGACGAGGAGGTATCGGGCTACGAGCCGGCGCAGCTCGGCCCTCGTCTCCGACGGCACCTTGGAGAGCTCTGGCCGGGCCACGATCGGCGCGAGCGTTCCGTCGACGTCGAGCAGGACCGCCGAGCGCTCCGGCGCCCCGGTCAGCGGGTCGAGCAGGGGGCCGGCGTCCACGGGCCTAGAATACGGGGGTGCCACGGGCGATCCCGACTCTCTGGGTGCTCGGAGGAGTCGGGGTCTTGGGCGGCTTCTTCAGCGCGCTCTTCGGGGTCGGTGGCGGTCTCATCGTCGTGCCGCTCCTCATTCTGTTCGCCGGGTTAGGGAGCCACGAGGCGACCGGGACGTCGCTCGCCGTGATCGGCGTTACCGCCGTCGTCGGGGCCGCAGCCTTCGCCAGCATCGGAGAGGTGCACTGGCGCGACGCAGGAGTGGTCGGGATCCCGGCGATGGGGGGAGCGCTCGCGGGCACCTGGCTTCAGCAGCATGTGAACTCGCGCCTCCTCGCCCATCTCTTCGCTGCCTTCGTCCTCGCCGTTGCCGTCGTGCTCTTCCTCGAATGAGCGAGCTCTTGCTGGCGGCCGTACTCGGCTTCGCGGCCGGTGGGCTCTCCGGGATGTTCGGAGTCGGAGGCGGGATCCTGTTCGTCCCGACCCTCGTCTTCGTGCTCGACCTCTCGCAGCTCGAGGGCCAGGCAACCTCTCTCGCGGCCATGATTCCCGTGGTCGCGATCGGCGCCTGGCGCCAGCACCGGTACGGGAACGTCCGCTGGCGGGCGGTGACGGTGGTCGGGCTCCTGTCGATCGTCGGTGTCGCTGCCGGGGCGGTGGTAGCGACGTCCCTCTCGGATGAGATCCTGCGGAAGCTGTTCGGGGCGCTCCTCGTCCTGGTCGCGATCCAGCTCGTGCGGTCGGCCCGCCGGCCGCAGCCTCTATCCGGGCCTTAGAGCCCGGTCGGCCTTCTCCTTCAGGTCCTCGACGATCGCCGGGTCGCGGAGCGTGGTCGTGTCCCCGAGCTCGTGCCCCTCGGCGAGGTCCTTCAGCAGGCGGCGCATGATTTTCCCCGAGCGCGTCTTCGGGAGATCCTCCCCGAAGAGCACCGCGGCCGGGCGCGCGATCTTCCCGATCTTCTGCGCGACGAACTGGCGCAGCTCCTCCGCGAGCTCGTCGCTCGGCTCCTCTCCGGTCTTCAGGAGGACGAAGCAGACGATCTGCTGGCCGCGCTGCGGATCGGTTGCGCCCGTCGCCGCAGCCTCCGCGACGGCCGGGTGCTCGACGAGCGTCGACTCGATCTCGGTCGTCGAGAGCCTGTGGCCGGCGACGTTGATCACGTCGTCGATCCGGCCCAGCAGCCAGTAGTAGCCGTCGTCGTCCTGCTTGGCCCCGTCGCCTGTCATGTAGATCTCGGGACCGTGCTTGGCGAAGTACGTCTCGACGTAGCGCTGGTCGTCGCCGTAGAGCGTCCTGAACATCCCCTGCCAGGGGTGCGCGACGGTCAGGAATCCACCCTCACCCTGCCGCACCGGCTCGCCCTTCTCGTTCACGATCTGCGGCCGGATTCCGGGGAAGGGAACGGTCGCCGAGCCGGGTTTCGTCGTCGTCACGCCCGGCAGCGGGCTGATCATGATCCCGCCGGTCTCGGTCTGCCACCACGTGTCGACGATCGGGCAGCGCTCCTGTCCGATCACCTTCCAGTACCAGAGCCAGGCCTCGGGGTTGATCGGCTCCCCGACCGTCCCGAGGAGCCGGAGCGAGGACAGGTCGTGCCGCCCGGGATACTCGCCTCCCATCTTGACGAACGAGCGGATGAGCGTGGGCGCCGTGTAGTAGGAGTTGACGCCGTAGCGCTCCACGATCTCCCAGTGGCGGTCCCAGTCGGGGTAGGAGGGGTCGCCCTCGTAGAGGACGCTCGTGACGCCGTTGTTGAGCGGCCCGTAGACGATGTAGCTGTGACCGGTGATCCAGCCCACGTCGGCCGCGCACCACCAGACCGTGTCGTCGTGGACGTCGAAGATCCACTTGTGCGTGACCGTGGCGTGCACGAGATACCCGCCGGTCGTGTGGAGCGCGCCCTTGGGCTTGGCCGTCGTCCCTGACGTGTGCAGGAGGAAGAGTGGATCCTCCGCGCCCAGGCGCTCAGCCGGGCACGCGTCCGACTCGATCCCGACCACGTCGTGCCACCAGACGTCCCGGTCATCCTGCCAGGCGACGTCGCAGCCGGTCCGCTGGTAGACGATCACGCTCTCGATCGTGGGGCTAGCCGCAGCGGCCGCGTCGGCGTTCGCCTTGAGCGGCACCCGCCCGCCCTTCCGCCAGGCCTCGTCCTGCGTGAGCAGGAGCTTCGCCTCGGTCGACTGGAGCCGCTCCCCGAGCGACTCGGCGGAAAAGCCGCCGAAGACGACGACGTGAGGGGCCCCGATCCGGGCACAGGCGAGCATCGCGATCGGAAGCTCCGGAACCATCCCCATGTAGATCCCAACGCGGTCCCCCTTCCCGATCCCGAGCCGCCGCAGGCCGTTGGCGAGCCTGCAGACGTTCGCGAGGAGCTCGGAGTACGTGAGCTCCCTCGTCTCGCCTTCGGGCTCGCCCACCCAGTGGTAGGCGACCCGGTCGCCCCGGCCCGCTTCGACCTGCTTGTCGAGGCAGTTCCAGGCGACGTTCAGCTCGCCGTCGGCGAACCAGGTGCAATGGGGCGGATCCCACTCGAGCCCCTTCGACGGCTCCCGAAACCAGCCGACGAACTCGTGCGCGAGCCGCATCCAGAAAGCCTCGGAGTCGCGCTCCGCCTCCTCGTAGACGGAGTCGTCACGGATCAGTGCGGCGGCCCGGAAGGCCTGGGGCGGAGGGAACTCCCGTTGCTCGTCGAGCAGGGCCTCGATCTCGACGAGACTCTCGGCGTTCGTCTCCGTCATCCCTCACCCTCTCCCTGGCTCGTAGTTTCCGGCTGCACCCTATTCTCGCCGCTTCGCCCTCCGCATGCGATCGTCCCGACGCCCGGCCAGGTGCGGTCGCCTCGGGATACTCTGCGG
>JBPCPR010000122.1:0-4097 GCA_050998925.1 Gaiellaceae bacterium | reverse complement strand
GCCGATGTAGAGGTTCCGGACGAGCTGCTGGGTGATCGTCGAGCCGCCCTCGACGATCCGCCCGCGCTCCAAGTTCTTGAAGGCGGCGCGGAAGATGCCGTGGAAGTCGAGCCCGCTGTGCTCGTAGAAGCGCCGATCCTCGATCGCGACCGTCGCTTCGCGGATCGCGCTCGACATCCGATCGAGCTTGACCGGCTGTCGGTTTCGCTCGGCGGGAATGGCGCCGAGCGGCGTTCCATCCGCGGCGTACACGAACGAGTTCTGTCCGAGGGCGACGGGCCGGAGCAGCTCGAGGCTGCAGCTCTCTCGAAACGCGCTGGCGCCGGTAAAGGCTGCAGCGGTCAGTGCCGCCAGGACGGCCACCGTCCCGAGCCCGATCGCGAGCAGGACGAGGCGGCGCCGGGCGGCTGTGTGCCGCCGTCGGCGGTTTCGGTCGCGGCGGCGGTGATTCGCATAGACCTTGGCCGTCGGACGGGACTTGCCGCCGTTTCCAGCTCGCCCGTTGCCGTTGCCCGCGCGCCCGTTCCCTGGCCCACCGCGGCCATTCGCGTTCCCCGGCCCACCGCGCGTCGGAGGCATCAGAGGAGACCCTCCTGCCGGAGCCGCCGGTGCGCGGCCAGCCTGAGCGACGCCTCGAGGCCAACGACCCGGCCGGGCTGCGCCCACGCCTCCACCCGTACGACGGCTCGGTCGGCCTCGAAGTAGCTCACGGTGATGGTCGGCTGCGTGTCGGGCATTGCGTCAGGCGCGGCAATCGCCTCCTCGGCGACGAGAGCGAGCACCCGGTCGAGGTCAGACGAGATCGATACTGGGATGGTGACCTCCGCGAGGTGCTCCAAACGTGCGATGGTCGAGTTCTGGATCGTATCGGAGGCTAGCTTCTCGTTTGGGATGTAGAAACGGGCGCCGTTACCGGTTTGGAGGATCGTGTAGGTCAGGGCGATCTCTTGCACCGTCCCCGAGGCATCGGCAACCTTGACCTCGTCCCCGAGCCGGAGCGGCTGGGTGAACGCGATCATGATGCCCGACACGAAATTGCCCAGGGTAGAGCGGGCCGCCATGCCGATGACGAGGCCGACGACGGCGGATGAGGCGAGGATGCCCCCGGCCACCGCCCGGATCTCCGGAATCACGAGCAGAGCGCTCAGGACGCCGAAGGTGATGATCGCCGCCACCAGGCTTCGGCGCAACACGCGGTAGCGCGTCATCGCCTGCGGCTCGAGCTTCAGTCGCCGGGTCAGCGCCCGGTCGGCGAGGCGCGCGACGACGAGGGCGATCAAGACCACTCCGCCTGCGACTGCAGCACGCTTCCAGTCGACGTCCATCCGGAGTCAGTTCTCTAGAACGGGAGCGGCTTCCTGCCTGCGAACCCTCCTTCGAGCGTGTGCCACCAGGAGACATCCGCCTCGCCGAGCCGCCAGCAGAGCAGCACGGTCGACCCGTCGGCCGGATACCGGGCGGGAAAGTCGACGAGGCCCGAGTCGGGATCCTTCACCTGGACGCCGAGAGTGTCGAGCTCCTCGAGCGCCTCCCGGAGCCGGTTTGCGGCGTCGGTGGCCTCCTCCTGAAGCGCGCTTACCGGGCCCGAGTGCAGCCCGCCGCCGTTTCCGGCCACACGCGCGCGGACCGGTGCCAGGCGGAGCTCGAGCTCGGAGAGGCGCCGGCGCGCCGCCACCAGGCGCTCGACCGCTGGCCTGACGACCGGCAGCGCGGCATTCGCTTCCTCCGGCGTAAAGAGCCGCACGAACGAGATACTCCCTGATCGCGTGACCCTCCGCCGGACCGTCCTCCTGCTCCTCCTGGCAGCTTTCGCCGCGGTGGGATGCGGAGAACGCCTGGAGCCGGTGGGCGACCTCTCCGTGGAGTACCCGGTCCGCGTTCGGGGTGCAGGCGACGCTCCCACCGTCTTGCGGCAGGCCCCGAAGCGAATCGTCGCCCTGGATCTGGGAGCGGCCGAGCTCCTCTCGAGAATGGGGGCCGGAGCGCGACTCGTCGGTCTGCCGTCCGGTGCGCTGGTCCCCACGGCGACCGATGCGCAGATGGTCGTGCCACCGAGCGGGCAGATCGACGTTCGGGAGATCGTCTCGCTTCGACCCGACCTGATCGTCGCGACGCCAGACACGGATCCCGTCGACGCTTCGCGGGCCGAGCGGGAAAGCGGAGCGGCGCTCTACATCCAGCCTTCCGAGTCCGTCGACGACGTCGTCAGGAGCGCGATCGAGCTCGGCTTCCTCGTCGCCGAGCCAGCGAGGGCGCGGACGCTCGTCGCGGAGATGCGGCAAAGCCTCGCCGACCTCGACGCGGTACTGGCCGACGTCCCGGAGCGAGCGGTCTTCCTCGACACCGGCTTCTTCGTCACCGTACCCAGACAGTCGCTCCTCGGCGACCTGCTCGCGCGGGCACGAGGGCGGAGCGTCGCGGGCGCGCGGCCCGGCCTCGAGCCGTTTCCTCTCAACCGCCTCGCGCGGCTCGACCCCGACGTCTACCTCGCCACCTCGGACACCCGCGTCACCCTGGGGCGGCTCCGCTCGAACCCGAAGACCGCACGGCTCCGGTCAGTCCGGGAAGGCCGGGTTCACATCCTGCCGGTCACTCTGGTCACGACGGCCGGCCCGCGCGTGCCCGAGGCGCTGGCCGAGATCGCCCGCGCCCTCCATCCGGAGGCGTTCTAGATGGCCGTGGCGGCCGAGATCGACGTGGTCACGCTCGAAGCGCTCGGGACGCTAGTCGAGCTGGCGGACCCGATACCGGGACTGCGCCGGGCGCTGGCCGTGCACGGAGTCTCGCGCGAGGACGCGGAAGTCGCCCGCGCCTTCGCGGCCGAGGTCACGCACTACCTTCCCCGCGCGCACACGGGCCGCGACGCCGAGACGCTCGCGGCGCTCCAGCGGGACTGCGCGGCCGTCTTTCTCGACGCGTGTCGGGCTGACGTCGACGCGGCGACCTTCGCGCCGAGCTTTGGAGCCGCGATCGAGTTTCGGCTCCTCCCGGGCGTCCCGACCGCACTCGATGCCCTGCAGTCGGCAGGCCTCTCGCTCGCCTGCGTCGCCAACTGGGACATCTCTCTGACAGACCACCTGGAAGCCCTCGACCTCACCGAGCGCTTCGACGCAATCGTAAGCTCCGCGGAGGCCGGAGCGCAGAAGCCCGATCCGCGGCCGTTCGAGCTCGCGCTGGAGCGGCTGGGGGTACCGGCAAGCCGGACGCTCCACTGCGGCGACTCCGAGCCCGACCGGGAAGGCGCCGCAGGAGCCGGGCTTGCGTACGAGCCCGACCCGGTGGCCACGCTGCCAGAACGCCTGGGGATTCGATGATCGACGACCGGAAGCCGGGCCTGCAGACACGGGCGATCCACTCGCGTCCGCCGCCCCGCGCCGCCGGTACCCCCCTGGTGGGCCCGATCGTTCCCTCGGTCACGTTCGCCTTCGAGACGGCTGCCGAGTTCGGTCGCGTGATGAGCGAGGAGGAATACGGATTTCTCTATGCCCGCCTCCGAAACCCGACCGTCGAGGAGCTGAACGCAGTCCTCGCCTCGCTCGAGAGCGCGGAGGCGGCGCAGGCCTTCTCGTCGGGCATGGCGGCGATCTCGGCGGCGCTTCTCACCACCCTCGAGGCCGGCGACACGCTCCTCTGCGCACGCCAGCTTTACGGCAACACCTACTCGTTCATCCAGAAGCACCTTCCCCGGATCGGCGTCGAGATCGAGTACCTGGACGTGACGGACGTGACCGCGTGGGAGCGTCCGGCGCGAGCTCTCTACGTCGAGACGATCGCCAATCCCGCCGTCCCGGTCGCCGACCTCCGAGCGCTCGCCGAGCGGAAGGGCGACGCCGTTCTCATCGTCGACAACACGTTCGCGTCGCCGGCGCTCTGCCGCCCGCTCGAGCTCGGCGCCGACATCGTCTGCGAGTCGGCGACCAAGTACCTGAACGGCCACCACGACGTCACCGCGGGCGTGCTCGCGGGAGGCGCCGATGCGGTAGCGCGGGCCCGGGGCCACCTGGTCGACGTCGGCTCGGTGTTCGACCCGTTCCCTGCCTTTCTCCTCCGACGAGGGCTGAAGACGCTCGCACTCCGGTTGGAGCGCGCGTCGAGCA
>JBPCPR010000247.1:0-10846 GCA_050998925.1 Gaiellaceae bacterium | reverse complement strand
GGCAAACTCATCCTGCAGGTGGCCGCCGTCTCGGTGGTCGCCCTCCTGATCGCGCTCTTCGCCTGGCAGCTCGCGACGAAGGAACAGGCGCGCGGACTCACGGCCGCGCTGGAGCGGGGCGGGACGCCGCCGGCGCCTGCTTTCACGCTCGACCGCCTCGAGGGTGATGGCGAGATCTCCCTCGCGTCCCTCCGCGGGCAGGCGGTCGTCCTCAACTTCTGGGCTTCCTGGTGCGAGCCGTGCAAGGAAGAGTCGCCGCGACTCGAGTCGGCCTGGCAGCGCTACCGCGACCAGGGGGTGGTCTTCGTCGGAATCGACGTCAACGACTTCCAGGGGGACGCGAGGAAGTTTGTGGAGCGCTACGGACTGACGTATCCGATCGTCCACGACGGCCAGGGATCGACGCTCGGCCGCTACGGAGTCACGGGCTTTCCAGAGACGTGGTTCGTGGGGCGGAACGGAAATCTCGTCGGCGAGTGCGTCCAGGGTCCAGTCACGGACGCGGAGCTGGACGAGAACATCCGGCGGGCGCTGGCGGAGTCGTGAGGCGGGCACTCGTTCTCGTGCTCGTCGCAGCGGCCGTGGTCGCCGTTCCCGCGCCCGCGAGCGAGGAGCGCCCGACCCCCGCGGACATCGAGAACGAGGTCGTCTGCCCGACCTGCCATACCACGATCGACCAGTCGAACGCGCCGATTGCCCTACGCATGAAGGCGTTCATCCGCGAGCGGATCGCCGCCGGCGACACGAAGAGCGAGATCAAGGGCAAGCTCGTAGCCCAGTTTGGCGAGAGCGTGCTGGCGGCGCCGCCCAGGAGCGGCTTCAACCTGCTCGCCTGGCTTCTGCCGCTCGTGGGAGCGGGAGTCGGGGCGGCCGTGCTCGCGATCCTCGCCCGCCGCTGGCGCCGCCTTAGACCCGAGCCCCCTGAGCCGGGGCCGTCCTCGAACGGAAGGGCCGCGCTCACACCGGATCTCGATCGGCGGGTCGACGAAGAGCTCGCCCGCTTCGACGCCTAGAACCGATGGAGGGCAAGCTCCTGCCCGTCTTCCTGGCCGGAATGGTCTCGTTCGTGACGCCCTGCATCCTGCCGCTCGTCCCCGGCTACCTCTCGGTCGTATCCGGAACCCAACCCGGTGTCGGGGGCCGGCGGGTGGTCCGTGCGAGCCTCCCGTTCGTGCTCGGCTTCACGCTCATCTTCGTGGCGCTCGGTGCGGCCGTCGGTGCCGTGGGCGGCCTCACCCAGACGAGCAAGCAGGTGGCCGGGATCGTCCTCGTCGTTTTCGGCTTCGTCTTCCTCGGCCTCTTGCCCTTCCCGTTCCTGGAGCGGCTGGTCGCGCCGGAGCTCGTGCAGGGAGCGAGCCGCCGCGGCTCGCCTCTGCTGCTCGGGGGAGCCTTCGCTGTCTGTGCTGCCCCTTGCGTGGGGCCGTTCCTCGCCTCCGCGCTCGCGCTGGCCGGATCGCGGGGCACGGTCGCCGAGGGCTCGCTTCTCCTCTTCGTGTACTCGCTGGGCCTGGCGGTGCCGTTCGTCGCGGTCGGAGCGGGTCTCACCTGGGCAACCCAGGCCTCACGCTGGCTGCGTGACCGCTATCGGATCCTCCAGGCTGTCGGAGGGACGATCCTGGTCGCGTTCGGCTTGCTCCTCTTCTTCGGGCGGGACTGGTGGCTGAACGTCGCCCTGAACCGCCTGGTCGAATTCCTCGGACTCGGAAGCTAGGAGGTGGGCGGCGGCCTGAAGAAGATGACCTCCCGCCCGATGCCTTCGAAGCCCAGCCGCCGGTAGAGCTCGACCGGCCCTTCGTCCTCGTCGACGAGGAGGAAGACGAGCTCGTGACCGGCGTCGAGCGCCGCTCGCGCGGCGGTCGCGACGACCGAGCTTGCCAGCCCTCGTCCACGTTCCGCCCGGAGCGTGCTCACAGACTCGATCTCCGCAGTGTCCCCGTCCACGTAGAGCTCGCACCAGCTCGTCGCCGTGCCGCCGTCCAGCGTCGCGAACGCGCGCACGCTCACCGCCTGTTCGGTGAGCCCGGAGATCGCGAGGATCTGCTCGACCGCCTCCTCGCTCGTGGTCGGGTCCTCGCCGAGCACGAACTCCCGCTCCGAGGCCTTGAACGAGGCGCGCTCCACCTCGACGACGTCGTGGGCCCGCGTTGCTGGACGAAGCTTCCTGAGTGCCATGACGAGATTTCTGTCGACGCGCCATCCGAGCTCCCGAAATCCCGGCGCGAGGCGAGCGGCGGTCTGCTCTCCGTGGACGACGATCTTCCGGTGCAGGACGCCGTCCGCGTGCACGCGATCCGCTTCCGCCGCGAGCTCTGAGGCGCTTGTCTCGGGCGGAAGCTCTTCCACCCGGACGAAGTTCAGGTCCCAGATCACCGGGAGGTCGGGTCGCCGGAACGCAACGCCGTGCAGGAAGGCTTCGCTCTCGGTGTCCGTTCGATCCTGGATCCCGCGGACGAAGGCCAGCGCCCGCCCGAGCTCCTCGCCGTCCGGGAGCGCGGGCGCGAGGCGAAGCTCGGGCAGAGCCGGGATGGACGCGAGGGCCAGGTCGAGGGTGTTCAGGAGCCCGCCGACGTCGAGCCCTTCGTGGCCCGGCGCGTAGGGCGTCAACCTTCGGCGCGCCTTCGCGAGCTGGCGCCTGGTTCCGACCTCGTTCTGCCGCTCCGACTGGAGCCAGGCGACGACGGTGTGGACGAGCCCCTGGTAGAAGTCCCGCTCGCTCTCTTCGGCCCGGCGCCAGACCGCTTCGAACGCCTCGTGCGCCTCGAAGAACTCGCCGCGTCGCGCCAGCTCGAGACCGCGCCCGTAGTCTGCCCCGGTCACCGGTCCGAACCTAGCAAAGGGCTTTTGGCGCGGTGCAAGCGGTGGTAGGCTCCGGCGGTGGCGACGATCCTGCTGGCTGGGGTCGATGTCTTCTTTCGCGGGAAGCTCGACGCGCTGCTGGGCTCCGGGCACAAGATCATCACGACGGACAACGTCGATGCACCCGATCTCGTCATCGTCGACATCGCGCGGGTCGACCCGGAGGAGGTCGCCGAGGCCTTCCCGGACATCCCCATTCTCGGCTATACGAATCACACGGACACGGCAGGCTTGCGCGCCGCGCAGACGGCGGGGTTCGACCGGGTCGTGGTGCGATCTGCTCTTGCCGAGCGGGCACCGCAGATCGTCCAGGAGCTCGTCTCAGAACCCGCTGATTAGACTCAGGGCATGACGTACATCATCGGCGAGCCCTGCATCGACATCAAAGACCTCTCGTGTGTCGACGTCTGCCCGGTCGACTGCATTCACCAGGCGGACCGCATGCTCGTCATCGACCCGGAGGAGTGCATCGACTGCGGCGCCTGTGAGCCCGAGTGTCCGGTCGAGGCGATCTTCCCTGAGGACGCCCTCCCGGAGAAGTGGGAGCCGTTCGTCAAGATCAACTACGCCTACGGGGACGGCCTGGACGTCGTCAACCAGCTCGTGGATCAATACGCGACCGAGCACAACGTCCAGAATCCACCACTTCCCTGAGTCGTCCTAGGCTGGAGTCAGCCTGAGCTCACGGGGGAGGTGGCGCTCGAGCACGAGCGCGCCGACTCCCGCCACGAGGCAGACGACAGCCGCCCCGGGCCAGAGGGCGAGCGGCGCGTGCCGGAGGACGAAGCCCCCGACCGAGGGGCCGACGACGAAGCCGATGTCCCAGGAGATGGCCGAGAGGGCCATGTAGCGGCCGCGGAGGCGCGGCGGCGACAGGTCTGCGACGAGGGCTCCTTGCGTCGGGCCCTGGAAGCACTCTCCGAGCCCGAAGATGACCACCGCGAGCACGAACACCGCCGCCGCCGACGTTGCCTCGAGCCACGTCCCGCCGGCCAGCACGATCAGCCAGGCCAGGGCCCAGAGGACGGTCATGAACGAGAGCGCCTTCATCCTGCGCCTGCCCTCGAGGAGCTTGGCCACCGGCAGCTGGGCCAGCACGATCACGAGCGTGTTGACGAAGAAGAGGAGCCCGATCGCCCGCTCGCTCACCCCGGCCTCGTCGTGGGCGAAGACGGGCAGGAGCTCGAACTGTGCGTAGCCCGCGGCGACGAAGAGCACGTTCAGGATCACGAGCCCCACGAACGCCCGGTGGCGGAGGACGTCCCGGTAGCGCCCACGGACCTCTCCTGCCTCCGCGGGCGGCAGCTCGGGCTCGGGGACGAGCGCGAGAATCGCCGCGAAGACGAGGAACGTACCGGCGTCCACGAGGAAGAGCACCGTGAAGCTCGACGGCTCCGACGTAACCGCGATCAGGCCTCCCGCGACGCCGCCGAGGCCGATGCCGAGGTTCCTCGACACCCGCTGGAGCGCATAGGCGGCATGGCGGCGAGGCTGCGGAGTCAATCCCGCGAGGAGCGTCGACTGGCTCGGCCAGAAGCCGCTGTTCCCCGCACCTGCGACGGCGGCGAGCGCGAACGCGTGCCACGTCTCCTCGATCAGGGGAAAGCACCCCCAGCCGATCGCCATCAGGACGAGCGCCGTCGCGAGCGTCACGCGCCCGCCGATCCGGTCGATCAGGAGCCCGGTGGCCGGGGTCACCACGAGCCCGACCGCGCTGTGGGTGGCCAGCACGAGCCCGGCGATCCCGAGCGAGAGCCCTCGCACGTTGTGGAGGTAGATGACGATGAACGGGAAGGTGACGCCGTTTCCGAAAGCGTTCGCGAGGCCTCCGGCCTCCATCGTCCAGACGGAGCGAGGCAGCTTCGGGTCGAGGCTCCGGAAGTAGTCGCGGAGCGAGCTCACGGGCCCCGCCTCAGGGCTCTAGATCAACCATCCAGGGTGGCCCAGATCTCGAGCTTCGCCGTGACGCGCGCGATCACGTCGTCTGTGAACTCCGTCGTCGTCGCGTGGCCGCCGAGGTCGGCCGTGCGTGTCCCCGAGGAGACGGCCTCGAGCGCCGCCTCGCGGATCGCCCGGCCGGCCGCATGCGCCTCTCTCCCGTCGATGTGCGTGAGGAGCGCGCTTGCCGCCAGGATCATCGCCATCGGGTTGGCGACGTTCTTTCCGAACAGCGCGGGGGCGGTCCCGTGCGCCGCCTCGGCCATGAGTGCCCGCGGGTTGTAGCTCTCGTCGAATGCGACCAGAAGTGACTCGGAGCCTGCGATCGAGCCGAAGAGCGGGAGGACGAGGTCGCTCAGGATGTCACCGTCCCGGTTCAGCGACGGAATCACGAGCGGCTCGCCGGCAGCGCCGATCAGAAGCGCGAAGGTCGCATCGATCAGCTGCGGCTCGTACGGCACGTCGGGATGCCGCTTTGCGGCCTCGTCCATCTCCTCCTTCAGCATCCCCTCGTAGACCGGGCTGACGGTGTACTTGGGCCCGCCGAAGACCTTGGCCCGGGTTCGCTCGGCATGGAGGAACGAGAACTCGGACACGGCGCGGCAGATGCGTCGCTCGATTCGCTCCGTCCGAAATGCCACCTCGTCTTCGCCCTCGCCTTCGCGCCATTCTTTGGCGCCGTAGGCGTCCCCGACCGCCATCCGGACGACCGAGATCGGATAATGCGCTCCACCGATCGGTACGACCCCGGGTATCCGGCGTCCGGTCCGGACGATCACGTGCCCGCCGATGTCCTCCCGGAGAATCCGGTTCGGGCTTCCGACGTCGTCGGCACCCTCGGGCGTCACGGTCGCTGCCTTCAGACCGAGCCCAGCCTCTCGGATCGCTGCAGCCGCCTCGTGCACGACCGCGTTCTGCGTCGCTCTCCGGCTCTCGAGCGAAAGGTCGAAGCGGGGTAGCTCGAGCTCGAGTCCGATCACATCGGGCGCGAGCACCCGGAGCGACTCCTCGAGGAGCTCCTGGCCCGTCTCGTCCCCTTCCAGGACGACGATGGTCGCGGTCTCCACGGGCGCCGAGTCTATCCGCGTCCCGGCCTCACCCCGGACAGAAATGCGGCGCAATTGTTAAGTTCCCGTCTCCGAGGCCGAAAGGGGGTGGAGAGCTATGGCTGGTGTGACGTTCGATCGGGTGAGCAAGATCTACCCAGACGGCACGCGTGCGGTCTCGGAGATGGAGCTCGAGGTCGAAGACGGCGAATTCATGGTCCTCGTCGGCCCATCGGGCTGCGGCAAGACGACCGCGCTCAGGATGGTGGCCGGGCTCGAGGAGATCTCGGAAGGCACCGTGCGCATCGGCGACCGCCCCGTGAACAACGTCCCTTCTCGTGACCGCGACATCGCAATGGTCTTCCAGAGTTACGCGCTCTATCCGCACCTGACGGTCTACGACAACATCGCCTTCGGCCTCCGGCTTCGCAAGGAGAAGAAGGAGGAGATCGACAAGCGCGTGCACGAGGCTGCGACGTTCCTAGGCCTGGAGCCGTACCTGAAGCGAAAGCCCCGTGCGCTCTCCGGAGGGCAGCGCCAGCGAGTGGCGATGGGTCGGGCGATCGTCCGGCGCCCGCAGGCCTTCCTCATGGACGAGCCGCTCTCGAACCTCGACGCGAAGCTTCGCGTGCAGACCAGGGCCGAGATCAGCCGCATCCAGAGCGACCTCGGCACGACCACGATCTACGTCACGCACGACCAGGTCGAGGCGATGACGATGGGCGACCGCGTCGCCGTCATGCGGAAGGGCGCGTTACAACAGGTGGCGCCTCCCCAGGAGCTCTACGACCACCCGGTCAATCTCTTCGTGGGCGGCTTCATCGGCAGCCCGGCCATGAATCTCCTCGAAGCGACGCTCGAGCGAAGCGAGAACGGGCTCGTGGTCGCGACCGGGAGTCAGCGGATTGCGCTCGGGGAGGAGACGCTCTCCGCCCGCCCAGCGCTTGGGGACCACGTCGGCAAGAAGGTGATCCTCGGGATCAGGCCCGAAGATCTCGAAGATGTGGCCCTCGCCTCCGACGCACCCGAGGATCAACGAATCCAGGGGGAGGTCGAGCTTCGGGAGGCGCTCGGATCCGAGATCATGGTGCACTTCGCCATCGACGCCCCGCCGGCTGTGACCGAGGACATCAAGGAGCTGGCCGAGGACGCTGGCGACGAGCGGATCGCCCAGGCCAACGGCGACCGCCCGGAAAAGACGACGATCGTGGGGCGCTTCGGCGCCCGCTCGGAAGTTCAGCTCGGAGAGCGTGTCGAGGTGGCAGTCGACACCCGCGCCCTCCATTTCTTCGACCCCGAAACGGGGCTAGGCATCTACGACGGACAAACGAAAGGAGCCGGTTCATGAGAAGGCATCGCTTCCATCTCGTCGCGCTCCTGCTTGCTCTCGCGCTCACCGCGATGGCAGCGGGCTGCGGTGGCGACGGGGACGACGGAGGGTCGGCCGGTGGCGAGAGCACCGGCACCGCCGAGGGGTCGGGTGACGTCTCCGGGAAGATCTCGCTGATGGGCATCTGGGTCGGCACCGAGCAGGAGTCGGTCGAGGCCGTGCTCGACGGGTTCAGGGACAAGTACCCGAACGTGGACGTCAAGTACAACGCCGCCGGCGACAACCTCGTCACGATCCTCTCGACCGCTGTCGAGGGCGGAAATCCGCCCGACCTCGCGACGATCGCCCAGCCGGCTCTCGTGCGCGAGTACGTGGACAAGGGCGAGCTGCAACCGATCGACTTCGCAGAGGACACGGTCACCGAGAACTACGGCGAGTCTCAGGTCGAGCTCGGCAAAGTGGACGGAACGCTCTACAGCTTCCCGTTCAAGGGCGCGAACAAGTCGACCGTCTGGTACAACGTGACTGTCTTCGAGGACGCCGGCGTCGAGCCGCCCGAGACGTGGGACGACTTCCTGGCCAACGCCGAGACGCTCCAGGCTTCCGGGGTTCCTGCCTACTCGATCGGCGGCGCGGACGGATGGACGCTCACCGACCTGTTCGAGAACATCTACATCCGGACGGCGGGGCCTGAGATGTACGACCAGCTCGCGGCCCACGAGATCCCATGGACGGACCAGTCCGTCAAGGATGCGCTGACCGAGATGGCAAAGGTTCTCGGCGACACGGACAACGTCGCCGGCGGCACCCAAGGGGCGCTGCAGACGGACTTCGCCACGTCAGTCACGCAAGCGTTCGCCGACCCGCCGAAGGCGGCCCAGGTGATCGAGGCCGACTTCGTCGCAGGCGAGATCGTCAACGCGACGGACGCCGAGCCGGAGACCGGGTTCAACGTCTTCACGTTCCCGTCCATCAATGACTCGGAGGCCGCCGTCGTGGGCGCGAGCGACAGCCTGGTCATGTTCAAGGACAGTCCGGCTGCCCAGGCGCTCGTCGAGTATCTCGCGACGCCGGAAGCTGCGCAGATCTGGGTCGAGCGCGGCGGCTTCGCGTCCCCGAACAAGAACGTGCCGGCGGACGCCTATCCCGACGCGATCCTGCGTGAGACGGCGACGGCGCTCGCCGAGGCCGAGACCTTCCGCTTCGACCTCTCGGACCTCCAGCCCTCGGAGTTCGGCGGCACGGTCGGGCAGGGCCTGTTCAAGCTCTTCCAGGACTTCCTCGCAAATCCCGACGACGTTGACGGGATCGCGCAGAAGATGGAGGCGGCAGCGGCCAAGGCCTACGGCGGGTAGGCGAGGCTCGCGGTCGAATGAGCGGCGCGAGTATCACGGCGGAGCCCCCGGCAAAGGGGGCTCCGCCCGTCCGGGATGCGGGCCGGTGGCGGCGCTACGCCATCGCGGCGGGCTTTCTGGCGCCGGCGGCCCTGCTGCTCGGCGTCTGGATCCTCTACCCAACGATCAACACGGTCATCCGAAGCTTCTTCGACCAGTCGGGCGACTCATTCGTCGGGATCGACAACTACCGCACGCTTTTCACGAGCGACAACCTCGTCACCGCGATCAAGAACAACGCGATCTGGGTCGCCGTCGTGCCGGCGGCGGTGACCGCGCTCGGTCTCGTGTTCGCCGTCCTCACCGAGCGGGTGGGCTGGGCAGTCGCGTTCAAGACCGCCGTTTTCATGCCGATGGCGATCTCCGCCTTCGCGGCCGGCGTCACCTGGCACCTCATGTATCTTCAGGACCCGGACCAGGGGGCGGTCAACGCCGGGGTCGCCTCCGTCAAGGACACGTTCAGCCCTGCAGGAGTTCTCTCGCAGGCGGCCCCCTCCACCGACAATATGAAGGGCACCGAGAAGGGCGGGCTCACGCTGCAGGACGCAGTCGGGCCCGGTGACATCGCCCTCCTCGGCCTGACGCGCATCCGAGGCACCGAGATCCCCGAGGACGCCGCGCAGGCGGTGGAGCCCGCAGCGCTTGAAGGCGGAATCACCGGCGTCGTCTGGCGAGACTTCAAGCCGGGCGGTGGCACGCCCGGCGAGGTCGAGCGAGACGAGGTGGGCCTGCCGGGTGTCACCGTCGAACTCCGGGACGCCGGCGGCGGTGGCGTCGCGTCGGCGACCACCCAGGCCGACGGCACGTTTGCATTCGAGAACGTCGAGGGGGGCGACTACCGCGTCGCGATCGGGGCCGACACGTTCGCGCAGCCATTCGACGGCATCGGCTGGCTGAGCGCGAAGCTGATCACGCCGGCGATCCTGATCGCCTACACGTGGATCTGGGCCGGGTTTGCGATGGTCGTGATCGCGGCCGGCCCGGCCGCCATCCCTCGGGACGTGCTCGAAGCGGCGCGAACTGACGGGGGGAGTGAATGGCAGGTCTTCCGTCGCGTCACCGTCCCGCTCCTCGCTCCCGTCCTCTCGGTCGTCTTCATCACGCTCCTGATCAACGTCCTCAAGGTCTTCGACATCGTCCTCGCCGTCGCGCCGCAGTCCGTCCAAGACGACGCGAACGTGATCGCGCTCGCGATGTGGCGGACTTCGTTTGGCGGGACAAACGACTTCGGCCTCGGCTCGGCGATCGCCGTCTTCCTCTTCCTCCTCGTCATCCCGGTCCTCGCCCTCAACATCCGGCGCTTCCGGAGGGAGGTCTGATGGCCACCGTCACCGCCGAGGCCGGCGCCAGGGTCCCGGTCAAGCGAGAGGGCACGACCGCGCAAATCCTGCGCGGCGTCGCGAAGGCGCCGGTGCACCTCATCCTCGTCTTCGTGGGCCTCCTGTGGCTCGTTCCGACGATCGGGCTCTTCCTCACCTCGCTGCTCGCGCCGGAGGACTTCGCGAGCGGCGGCTGGTGGCAGATTTTCACGGAGCCGAGCATCGCCACCTTCGACAACTACCAGAAGCTCTGGGACAACAATGCAATCCGGGATGCGCTTCTGACTACGGTGTGGATCTCGGTCGGCGGCACGGTCCTGCCGATCATCGTCGCCGCGCTGGCGGGCTACGCGTTCGCCTGGCTCGACTTCCCCGGACGCGACTGGCTCTTCATCGTCGTGATCGGGCTGCTCGTAGTACCCATCCAGATGGCGCTGATTCCGCTCTTTCGCCTCTATGGCGACCTCGGCATCTTCGACACGGTCATCAGCCTGATCCTCTTCCACACGGCATTCGGCCTGCCGTTCGCGATCTTCTTGCTCCGGAACTTCTTCATCGGGATCCCGAAGGAACTCTTGGAGGCAGCACGCATCGACGGCGCCTCGGAGATTCGGATCTTCCTCCGTCTCATTCTCCCGCTCGGGTTGCCGGCGATCGCCTCGCTCGCGATCTTCCAGTTCCTCTGGACGTGGAACGATCTGCTTGTCGCGCTCTCGCTCGCGCGGGAGACCCAGCCGATCACGGTCGCGATCTTCTCCCAGCTCCGCCAGTTCGGCTCCAACATCGAGCTGATTGCGCCGGCCTCGTTCGTCTCGCTGGCGATCCCGCTCGCGGTCTTCGTCGCCTTCCAGCGCTACTTCGTGCAGGGACTGCTCGCCGGATCGGGGAAGTAGTCCGGAAACGCATGACGTCCGTCGACTGGGATTGACTCCTGGCGCCCGGTGCGCAGAGAGTGTCCGTGTG
>JBPCPR010000243.1:0-5403 GCA_050998925.1 Gaiellaceae bacterium | reverse complement strand
AGCGCGATCCCGCCAAGCTGCCGTGGAAGGACCTCGGTGTCGAGGTGGCGATCGAGTCGACCGGCCTCTTCACGAAGCGGGACCAGGCCCAGCTCCATCTCGACGCCGGCGCCGAGAAGGTCGTCATCTCGGCCCCGGCGACGGATCCCGACGTGACGCTCGTCCTTGGGGTGAACGAGGACGCGTACGACCGCGAGGAGCACCGCATCATCTCGAACGCCTCCTGTACGACCAACTGCGTCGCACCGCTCGCGAAGGTGCTGAACGACGCGTGGGGGATCGAGGCCGGGTTCATGACGACGATTCACGCGTACACGAACGACCAGAAGATCCTCGATCTGCCGCACAGCGACCTGCGCCGGGCCCGCGCGGCGGCCATCAACCTGATCCCGACGTCGACCGGAGCCGCTCGCGCAATCGGGCTCGTGATCCCGGAGCTGGACGGAAAGGTGGACGGCGTCTCGGTGCGCGCACCCATCCCCGTCGGCTCGATCGTCGACCTCGTCGTCACGCTCGGCAGCGAGGTGAGCGGGGACGAGGTGAACGCGCGATATGCCGAGCTGGCCGACAAGGGCCCGCTCGAGGGCATCCTGCGCTACTCGGACGAGCCTCTCGTCTCGAGCGACATCGTCGGCAGCCCCTTCTCCTCGATCTTCGACAGCGACATGACCATGACGAACGGGAAAATGGTCAAGGTGTTCTCCTGGTACGACAATGAGTGGGGGTTCAGCTGCCGGATGGTCGACCTCGTGCAGCGCCTGCTTTGAGGCGGCCCCGCTCGGTGCGGGAGGCGGACGTGGCCGGGAAGCGCGTCCTCGTCCGCGTCGACTTCAACGTCCCGCTCGAGAACGGCCGCGTCGCCGACGATACGCGGATCCGGGCTGCGCTCCCGACGATCCGCCACCTGCTCGAGGGGGGCGCCTCGGAGGTCGTTCTCTGCTCCCATCTTGGGCGCCCAAAGGGCCCGGACCCCGCGTGCTCGCTGCAACCGGTTGAGGAGCACCTCCGGACGCTCTTGGACGACGAGCGGGTCCGGTTCCTCGAGAACACCCGCTTCGAGCCGGGGGAGACGAAGAACGACCCCGCATTCGCACAGGAGCTAGCCGGCCACGCAGACCTCTACGTGAACGACGCCTTCGGCTCGGCGCACCGGGCGCATGCGTCAACGGAAGGCGTGGCACACCTCCTGCCGGCCTACGCGGGTCTCCTGCTCGAGCGGGAGCTCGAAGAGCTCGGCAGCCTCCTCGAGAGTCCGGAGCAGCCGTTCGTCGCGATCGTGGGAGGTGCGAAGGTCGACGATAAGATCGGCGTCCTCGAGGCGCTCACAGAGCGCGCAGACGCCGTTCTCGTCGGAGGCAAGATGGCCGAGGAGCTCTCGGCTCGGAAGCCGAACGGCAAGGTCGTCCTTCCGACCGACGTCGTCGCGGCGGCCTCCTTCGCCGCCGACGCCGAGAGCCGGGTCGCCCCGGCGGACGACGTGCCGGACGGCTGGCTCGGGCTCGACATCGGGCCCGAGACGAGGACGGTCTTCACGGAGCGGATCGCATCCAGTCGCACTGTCTTCTGGAACGGGCCCATGGGCGTCTTCGAATGGCCGCGCTTCGCCGCCGGGACGAAGGCCGTGGCGGAGGCTGTGGCGGCGGCCGGGGGACATACGGTCGTCGGGGGCGGCGACTCCGTGCGTGCGATCGAGGAGCTGGGCCTGGCCGAGCGGGTGGACTGGGTCTCGACCGGCGGCGGGGCGTCGCTAGAGCTGCTCGAAGGCAAAGAGCTCCCGGGCGTGGCTGCGATACCGGAGGCGGTGACATGCTGATCGCGGGCAACTGGAAGATGTTCAAGTGGCCGTCCCAGACGGTGGAGTTCTGTGCCGCGTTCACGCCGCCGCCGGGCGTGGACGTCGTCGTCTGTCCCCCGTTCACGTCGCTCCGGGAGGCGGTCGCGAGCGACCTCGACGTCTTCGCGCAGAACGTGCACTGGGAGTGCGAAGGAGCGTTCACCGGCGAGATCTCGGCCGAGATGCTGCTCGAGCTCGAGGTCGAAGGAGCGCTCGTCGGGCACTCCGAGCGGCGCCAGTTCTTCTGCGAGACGGACGAGACGACCGCGCGTCGGGCCGAGCGAGCACTGGAGGCGGGCCTCCGCGTCATCGCCTGCGTCGGCGAGCTCGAGGAGGAGCGCGAGAACGGGGAGACGGAAGACGTGCTGCGGCGGCAGGTCTCCGCGCTCCCCCGTCACGAGCGCCTCGTGGTCGCGTACGAGCCGGTGTGGGCGATCGGAACGGGCAAGACCGCGACGCCCCAGCTCGCGCAGGAAGCCCACGCCTTCATCAAGAGCCTCCTCGACGCCCCGGTTCTCTACGGCGGCTCCGTGAAGCCCGAGAATGCCGAGGAGCTCCTGTCGCAGCCCGGCGTCGACGGCGCCCTGGTGGGCGGTGCCTCGCTCGACGTCGACTCCTTCGCGGCGATTTGCGAGACGGCGAGCCGTATCCGCTCGTAGCGCTCGTCGTCCTCGACGGCTGGGGGTGCGCGCCGCCGGGGCCGGGGAACGCAGTCGAGCTCGCTGAGACCCCCGTCTTCGACGCCCTTTGGGCCGGCTATCCGCATGCCACGCTCGCTGCGTCGGGCCGCGCAGTCGGCCTCCCGGAGGGACAGATGGGGAACTCGGAGGTCGGCCACCTGACGATCGGAGCGGGGAGGATCGTGCCCCAGGATCTCGTCCGGGTCAACGATGCGATCGCGGACGGCTCGTTCTTCGAGAACGAGGCCCTGGTCGGCGCCTTCCGCCGGGCGAAGGAGCAGGAGGGGAACGTGCACCTGCTTGGGCTCGTCTCCTACGGCGGCGTCCACTCGCACATCGACCACCTGCGGGCTCTGCTCGAGCTGTCACGCCGGGTGGGGATGGAGGGGCGGACGTTCGTCCACGCCTTCACGGACGGGCGGGACGTCTCGCCGCACGCAGCAGCAGCCGACCTGGCGGAGCTGGTGAGCGAGGGAGCCCGCATCGCCACGGTTTCGGGCCGCTTCTACGCGATGGACCGAGACAGGCGTCCGGAGCGAACCGAGCGGGCCGTCGCCGCGATCGTGCGGGGTGAAGGATCGCGTGCGCTCGACCCCGTCGCCGCGGTCCGGGCGAGCCACGCGGCCGGGATCACCGACGAGTTCGTCGAGCCGGTCGTCCTCCCGCACCCGCGTCTCGACCCGGCCACCGATACGGTCGTCTGCTTCAACTTCCGCCCGGATCGGGTCCGGCAGCTCTCGGAGCGCCTCTTCGAGCTCGGCGCCGACCTCACGACCATGACGCGCTACTGCGAGGACTTCGAGTGCCCGGTGGCGTTCGCCGACCATGTCGTCGACCGGACCATGGCCGAGGTCCTGGCCGCGCAACCTGCGCGGCAGCTCCACCTGGCCGAGACCGAGAAGTACGCTCACGTCACCTACTTCTTCAACGGGGGCGAGGAGCGCGAGTGGGAGGGAGAGACCCGCATGCGCGTCCCGTCTCCACGCGACGTGGCCACCTACAACCTGAAGCCCGAGATGTCGGCGGCGGAGGTCGAGCGGCGGTTCGAGGATTCGGTCGGCGAGGGCTACCGCTTCGCGATCGTGAACTTCGCCAACCCCGACATGGTCGGTCACACGGGAGTCATCCCCGCGGTCGTGCGCGCCGTCGAGACCGTCGACGCCTGCCTCGGGCGCCTGGTCGCGAAGGTCGAGGAGCTCGGCGGCGCCTGTCTCGTCACCGCCGACCACGGCAACGCGGAGCAGATGCTCGAAAGCGACGGTGTGAGCCCGCACACCGCGCACACGACCAACCCGGTGCCGCTGGTCGTAACGGTCGCAGGCGCCTCGCTCCGCGAGGACGGTTCGCTCTCCGATCTCGTGCCGACCTGCCTCGACTTGCTCGGAATCCCCGCTCCGGACGAGATGACCGGCAGGAGCATGCTCGCCGGCTGAAGGTCGACTTATACTTCCATTACGTGTCGCTCGAGCAGCCCGACCTGGCAATCCTCCGCAAGGCCCAGGCGGGAGACGAGCGAGCCTTCTCGATCATCCACCGAGCCTACGAGGTCCCGATCTACAACTACGTGCTGCGGATGGTCGGAGACCGTGCGCTCGCCGAGGACCTCACCCAGGACATCTTTCTCAGGATCTACCAAGGGCTGGCCGGATTTTCGCTCCGCTGCCAGTTCACGACGTGGCTCTTCCAGGTCGCCAAGAACCGCGTTCTCGACGAGTTGCGTGCCCGCGAGCGCAAGCCGCAGTCCGCGGTGACGCTCGACGACATGCCGCAGCTCGACGTGGTCGACCAGCCGTTCGAGCGCATCGAGGCGATCGACGCCGTCTGGCGCGCCATCGCGAAGCTGAACCCCGATCTGAAGATGGCGCTCCTGCTCCGGGATGTGGTCGGCCTCTCCTACGCCGAGATCGGGGACTCCCTCGAGATCACGCTCTCGACCGTGAAGTGGCGGATCTACAAGGCGCGGGAGGAAGTGCAACTCGCCCTGGCCCGCGAAGGCATCACCGAGTACTCCGACAGCCAGGAGCAGGCGCGGCTCTAGGAACGCGAGTCCCCGGAACCTTCCACGTCCGGGGAAGGTCAGAGAGGACATGCGGACGCCTTTCCTCGCGGTTCCCGCCGGTCTGCTCGTCCTACTCCTCGCCGCGTGCGGCGCGGGCGAACCGGGCGCTGCGGAGGTCGGTCCGCCTTCCGCGTCCACTCCCGCTTCGGTCTACGAGGTCGGCGCGACGGTGCTCGAGTCCCGTGGCGGACCTTTTCCGGAGCACGGGCCGATGCTGTGCCTGGGGGCGATTGCGGACTCGTACCCGACGCAGTGCGGGGACGTGCCGATCGTGAACTGGAACTGGGAGACGGTCGAGGGCGAGGAGAGGGCGGGCGGCGCATTCTGGGGCAAGTACCACGTCGTCGGCACCTGCGACGGCGAGACCTTCACGGTGACCGAGGTCGGGCCGTACGAGGTCGACCCACCCCGTTCCGGAAGCGACATCGACTTCTCGAGCCCGTGTCAGGAGCCCGCCGGGGGCTGGGTCGCGCTCGACCCGAAGCTGGGGACGCAGGAGCACGTGAGCGGCGCGAGCGCCTACGCGGAGTCCCAGCCGGACGTCGTCACCTCGTGGATAACGCAGCTCGACGAGCTCGGCCAGGTGCTCTTCAACGCGGTCTTCACGCGCGACATCAAGCGCCACGAGGCGGAGATCCGAAAGCGGTGGCCGGGGCCACTCTGCGTCGTCGAGGGAGCGGGCCCGACGATGCGGGAGCTCGACCGGATCCGCGCCGAGGCCGAGGCGTACGTGGCCGGGGAGCTCGGGCTCCGGACGCTCGGGTCGAGCTCGGGCGGCGTCGAGCCGGGGATCGAGATCGATGTCGTCGCCGATCCCGCCGGCGCAGGGC
>JBPCPR010000239.1:0-5874 GCA_050998925.1 Gaiellaceae bacterium | reverse complement strand
CGGCAGCTTGGCGGGATCGCGCTCGTTCAGAAGCCGGAGCTCGCTGTCTCCGCCGATGCGGATCGCGCCTTCGGCCGCCTCGACGTCCTCCCCGAGCGGCCCGAGCGTCGAGTCGTACTTGAGGAGGTGCGCCATCGTCGCGGCGTCGCCGAGGTCGTTGACGGCGACGACCTCGATGTCGGCTCCCTGCCTTCGCGCCGCCCGGAAGAAGTTCCGGCCGATCCGGCCGAACCCGTTGATGCCGACCCGAACGCTCATCCGATTCCCCTCTCCTGGCTGTGATCCGGCGCGCGATTGTACCCCGGCGCGGTTCATACGACTCGAAACACGCATGGAAGTCACCCGGAGAATGTGGCAGACTCATCCGAGAGCGGGTCCGTGCTCGTCCGGTGTTGGATTCAGACCCCGTCCGACACCAAGGTCCGGAGCGCGGTGTAAACCGGAGGGGGAGGTCGTCCTCGGAGCTTCCCCTCCGGCCCGCTCATCCACTAACGCTCTGCCAGACGTCGAAGGCGCTCGAGCCGCCGTTGCACGCCCGCCTTCGTCGCGGGCGGCCTGCAACGGGCCGCCAGCTCACGGAGGGAGAGGGAGCGGTTGCGAAGCCGGAGCTCCGCCACCTCGCGCAGGTCCGGTGAGACCTGGTCGAGGCGCCCCTCCGTCCGCAGGCGCTCGATCGCGCGGACCTGCTCCTCGGCCGCGCGACTCGAACGGACGAGGTTGGCGTGGTCGGCGTTCGCCAGGCGGTTCGCGCGCGAGCGGGTGGAGCCCAGGACGGCCCGCTCCCCGAGGCGGATGGCCGCGTCATGGGCGCCCAGGAAAGCGAGCAGGTCAGCGATCGTCTCGAGACCCTTCACGTACGCGATCGCGTGCCCGCGCCGCTCGCGCGTCGCCAGCCTCAGCTCGTCGCGCGCGGCGAGCTCGGCGAGCAGCTCGGCTCCGGGAGCGGTCGACGTCCGAAGCTCGAGATGTGCATGCCTGGGGCCGCTCACCGAGCCGCCGGCGAGAAACGCTCCCCGCAGGTACGCGGCCCGGCAGCACGACCGTGCGACGACGCGGCGCGGTGGCCGGTCGAGCGGGGCGAGGCGGGCATCCAGGATCCCCGCCTCGTTGAGCGTCTGCACAGCCCGCGGGTCGTCGCCGAGGTGGAGCTGAAAGCGTGTCGAGCGCTCGAAGGAGCGGGTCCGAAACGTTCGGATCTCGCAGGCGACCCCGTAGCCGCGGAGGAGCGTGAACGCACGCCGCGCCACGGCCGCGCCGGCGACGTCGAGGTGAACGCCGATCCGCCCGGAGCCGCGCAGATGGACGCTTCCAGCCGTTCGCGCGAGCGCGGACAGCTCGGCGAGCCGGCAGCACGGCTTGGCCGGATCGATGGCCGCGAGCTCGGAGCGAACCTCGTCAGAGAGTGCCAGGGAACACCCCCTCGAGCGCGAGCAGGCGACGCTTGTAGTCGCTACCGAGGGACCCGTACGGACCGATCCCCCCGGCCGAGACGACGCGGTGGCAAGGCAGGACGAGCGGGAACCGGTTCCCGGCGCAGAACGTCCCCGCGGCCCTGTGCGCGTTCGGGTACCCGGCCGCGATCGCCAGCTCTCCGTAGGTGACGGTCTCACCGTATGGAACGCGCCGGAGTGCGTCGCCGACGGCACGCTGAAAGGGCGTGCACCAGTCGAGCTCGAGCTCGAACCCGTCGAACGCGACCGGCTGACCGGCGAAGTACGCCTCGAACAGCTCGAGCAGGGCGGTGGCCTCCCGCGTCTCCGCCGCAGGCCGGGCCGCGGCCCGCGGCAGCTCGTGGTAGACGAGCAGCCCGTCCTCGAACCAGAGCTCGCCGACGCCCCAGCCCCGCACTTCGTACGGCTGCACCTGCACCCGAAATACAATGCCGGTCCGTGAGCGCTCCCGGGATCTTCCGTCCGCCGGCACCCGTCAACGAGCCCGCGCGGGACTACGCGCCCGGCTCGCCCGAGCGGGAGAGCCTGCGGGTGCGGCTCGAGCAGATGAAGGGCGAGCGGCTCGAGATCCCGCTCTTGATCGGCGGCGAGAACATCGAAACCGGGAAGACGCGTGAGGCGGTCATGCCCCATGCGAAGGCGCACGTGCTCGCGGACGTCCACCAGGGCGGCGGGGCGGAGGTGGCGCGCGCCATCGGCGCGGCTGGAGAGGCGTGGCACGACTGGCATCGCCTCCCGTGGGAGGAGCGGGCAGCCGTCTTCCTCCGAGCCGCGGAGCTCCTGGCGGGCCCCTGGCGCGACACGCTGAACGCGGCGACGATGCTCGGCCAGTCGAAGACCGCCCACCAGGCGGAGATCGACGCCGCCTGTGAGCTGATCGACTTCATTCGCTTCAACGTCGGCTTCATGTTGCGGATCTACGAGGAGCAGCCGATCTCCTCCCCGGGCGTCTGGAACCGGATGGAATACCGCCCCCTCGAAGGCTTCGTCTTCGCAGTCACTCCATTCAACTTCACCGCGATCACCGGCAACCTGCCGTCGTCGGCGGCTCTGATGGGCAACACCATCGTCTGGAAGCCGGCGTCGACCGCCATGGTCTCCGCCCACTACCTCATGCAGCTCTTCCAGGCGGCCGGGCTCCCCCCGGGCGTCATCAACCTCGTCTACGGCTCGGGCGCGGACGTCGGCGACGCCGCGCTCGCCAGCGAGCATCTGGCCGGCATCCACTTCACGGGCTCGACGCCGGTGTTCCAGGGTATGTGGAAGACGGTCGGCGAGAACATCGCCGGCTATCGCAACTACCCGCGCATCGTCGGGGAGACCGGCGGCAAGGACTTCATCGTCGCGCACCGCTCGGCGGATCCAGCGAGCGTCGCGGCCGCGATCGTCCGGGGCTCCTTCGAGTACCAGGGCCAGAAGTGCTCCGCGGCCTCGCGGCTCTACATGCCGTCGAACCTCTGGCCGGAGATCCGCGAGCGTCTCGTCGAGGAAGTCGCGGCGATCAAGATGGGCGACGTCTCCGACTTCGGGAACTTCATGGGCGCGGTCATCGACGGCAAGTCGTTCGAGACGCAGCGCGAGGCGATCGAGGAGGCAACGAAGCACCGACGCACGAAGGTGCTCGTCGGCGGAGGGACCGACGACAGCGAGGGCTATTTCGTCGAGCCGACGGTGATCGAGACGGAGGACCCGAACTTCAGGCTCCTTCGGGACGAGCTCTTCGGCCCGGTGGTCACCGCGTACGTCTACCCCGAGAACGACTACGAGCAGGCGCTCGAGCTCGTCGACTCGACGGCGCCGTACGCACTCACGGGCGCGGTCTTCGCAGACGAGCGCGAGGCTGTCGTGGAGGCGGGCGAGGTGCTCCGCTACGCCGCCGGAAACCTCTACGTGAACGACAAGCCAACGGGCGCCGTCGTCGGTCAGCAGCCGTTCGGGGGCGCGAGGGCGTCCGGGACGAACGACAAGGCCGGCTCGATGTGGAACCTGATCCGCTGGGTGAGCCCACGCACGATCAAGGAGACATTCGTGCCACCGAAGGACTACCGCTACCCGTTCATGCGGGACGAGGGCGCGATCTAGCCCGGGTCGCCCGGCGCGTCCCCCCAGACGTTCTCCACACGGGGGACATGTCCCGGGGCCAGACCCCTGGACATGTCCGGAGCGGTCATGCCGCCTAACCCTCCTGCAATTTGGCATGTTTTTTCGCCGGGTGGAGCGGGTATGCCGTACAAGTTTGGAGTAGGCGGCGCATTGGGGTCGCGACCAAGGGGGGAACATGCGTCAAGGACCTCGTCCTGCGCCCGCCGCTCGTTGGCCTGGCCTTTCGCCATGCCAGGCCCGGTTCGATCGCCTTCGTCGCCGTCATGCTCGGCTCCGTCGCCTTCGACGGGTTCAGCAGCACTATCTGGTGGCAGGACCGCCGCGCCTCCCTTGCCGCCGTCTCGATCGACCACTTCGCCCTGACCGGCACGCTCCTGAGCCTGGCGGGACTCGCCCTCGCCGTGGCCGCCGTGGCCGCCGTCGCCCTCGCCTACCTCGGCGCGGTCGAGCTCTCGCGGAGGCGCTCGGGTGCTGTAGGTGACCACGCTGACCTCTTCCTGGGCAGCCTGATCCCGATCGCCGCGGCGTATGCCGTCTCCCACTACTTCTCGCTCCTCCTCGTCCAGGGGCAGTTCGCGATCACGCTCGCTTCGGACCCGCTCGGGCACGGCTGGGACCTGTTCGGCACGGCAGGCTTCCGGCCGAACATCGCGCCCCTGTCCCCGAACGCAATCTGGTACGTCCAGGTGGCCGCGCTCGTGGGCGGGCACGTCCTCGGGCTCGTCCTCGCCCACGACCGGGCCCTCACGATCGCAGAGTCGTCGCAGCGCGCGGTGAGAGCTCAGCTCCCGCTGCTGGGCCTCATGGTGCTCTACACCGTGTCGGGGCTCTGGCTCCTGTCTCAGGGCTAAGTTAGGCCTGGGCGCCTTCCTGCCAGGCGAGTCCACGCATAGACGAGGCCGAAGACCGCCGACTCGGCCTCCGGGCGCCCCACGGAACGGTAGAGCGCGTAACGCGCCCCTTCCCGCCCCAGGCGCGGGAGGGCACGCCAGCGCGTGTCCCCGTCGCCGAGCTCCCGGAGTGCTCGCTGTCGGTGCGCTGCCCGGAAGTACCCGGTCGTGAGGCGCTGCGGCGGCACCAGATGATCCACGACGATCGCCGGTTCGTACCAGAGCTCCCAGTCGGCCGCGGCCAGCCGCCGCTGGAAGTCGTCTTCCTCACCGCGACCCAAGGGTGCCGCCGGGCGCGCGCCAATCGTCACGTCGAAGACCCCGATCTCGTTGACTGCGCTCGCGCGAACGCTCAGGTTCCCAGCCGACAGCAACGGACCTCCGGGCCTGGGCAGGATGCGACGTGCCACCTCTCCGGGGTCTGCTCCGTTGATCACGTAGAGGAGATAGTCCGGCAGCCAGTCGGGCCGAGGCGCTCCCCACACGAGACGCTTGCGGCCGCCGACGGCGCCAACCCTCGGACCTGCCGCAGCCCACGCGCGCCGGATCTCTTGCAGCCACGCCGGGTCGGCCCGCTCGTCGTCGTCGATGAAGCACACGACTTCGCGGGTGGTCTCGCACAGAGCCGCATTCCTCGCCGCGGAAACGCCGTGCTCGGGCTGGTGGATCAGTCGAGCGCCGGCAGGGTTCCGGGAGAGCCAGCCTTCCAGGAGGACGTCGCTTCCGTCCGACGAGCCGTTGTCGACGACGATGATCTCGTCGCCCGGGCCGAGCTGGGGCAAAACGGTCTCCAGAGCACCGACGGCGAGCGCGCCTCGATTCCGCGTCGGGAGCACGACGCAGAGACCCGGGGTCGAGGTCGTGCTCAGGCGGGAGAGACGGCCCCGAGCAGCGGGCGCCCGTCAAGCGAGTCCGGCACGGGAACGTCGAGAAGCTCGAGCACGGTCGGAGCGATATCGAGCACGTTCGCGCCGGCCGGCAGCTCGCCCCCACGCGGAACGCCAGGCCCGATGGCCCAGAGCCGCGACTCGACTGTGTGGTCGCCGGTTCGGGGCGTGTCCGGGCTGTCCAGTCGCGCGGTCAGGACGCCGACGCGTCGCGAGCGGCAGGACTCGATCGTCCCCAGGTCGGTGCGAAAGACGACCATCAGGTCGGGCACGTCGGGATGCCTGTCTGCGCCAAATGCCTCCTCGGCGGTGACGACACGGTCGACTACCCTCTGGCCGCTCGCCGGATCCTCGAGCTCGAGCAGGGCGGTCCGCAGCTCCGCGAGCACCGAGTCGGCCTCGGGGCCCGGCTCGATGCAGCCCTGGGGCTCGCGGCCACGCAGATTCAGCCTGATCGCTCCAACACGGTTGTTGGGAACGGCGATCGCGCGCGTGGGGGACGACTCGAGCGGCCAGGGAAGCGACCCGGCGACCACGCGGAGT
>JBPCPR010000025.1:0-3019 GCA_050998925.1 Gaiellaceae bacterium | reverse complement strand
CGAGGCGTCCTCAGTCGCACCGATAGCGCTGCTATCGGCACTCCCTGCGTCCTTGCCTCGGAACGACCATCGCACCCCGACGACGAGCGGCGTTCCACCAAACCCTCCCACACCCCGGGCGGCCCGGCGTTTGTCGTTGCTCGGTTGAGGCGACACACTAGGGAATCATGCGAGAAACCGCGCGCCGGGCCCTCATCGCAGCGCTCGTCATCGGCGGTGTGATCGTCCTCGCGCTGGCGCTCTGGAAGCTTCGGCTCATCATCGCGCTGCTCTTCCTCGCCTTCATCATCGCCGCGGCGATGAGGCCCGGCGTCGATCTCCTGAGACGGCACCGGGTCCCGCGTGGGTTCGGGATCGGGTTGCACTACCTCGGCCTGCTCGTGCTCCTGAGCGTCCTGCTCTGGCAGGTCGTGCCGCGTGCGAAGAGCGAGATCGAGACCGCGGTGGCGAGTTTGCCCGAGCTCCGGGAGGAGGCCAATCAGGCAACCGGCATCCAGCACCGCGTCCTGCGCAGCCTCGACGAGCGGCTACGGGACCTGCCTGAGGCTTCGAGCCTCGTCGACCCCGCGGTCGAGCTGACGTTCGTCGCCGTCGAGGTCATGATCGGGATCTTCTTCGTGCTCGCCTGCGCCGCCTACTGGATCTTCGAGCGAAACGACGCGCAGCGACTCCTGCTCTCGGTCGTGCCCGTCAAGCGGCGTCGCATCGTCCGTGAGACCTGGGATCTGATCGACGCCAAACTCGGCGCCTATGTCCGGGGCCAGCTCCTCCTGATCACGCTGGTGGCGACCGTCCTCTCCCTCATCTTCTACGTGATCGGCGTCCCGTACTCGCTCCTGCTCGGCATCTTCGCGGGCGTGGTCGAGATCATCCCGGTCATCGGCCCGCTCGCGGCCGGGGCCCTTGCGATCGGCGTCGGGCTGACGGTGTCCTGGCAGACCGCCGCTGCTGCCGGTGTCGCCGTCCTAGTCGTTCGCCTGCTCGAGGACTACATCGTCATTCCCCGCGTGCTGGGCGACGCGGTCGGGCTCTCCCCGCTCGTGGTCCTGGTCTCGGTCTCCGCTATGGCGCTCCTCTTCGGTGGCTTCGCCGTGCTGTTCGCGATTCCGTTCGCCGCCGTGCTCGCGACCCTGATCGACGTGATCGTCCGAAATCGCGATCCAGCGAAGGAAGACACGCCGACCGTGATCTTCGCAGCCAAGGACGTCGAAAGCTGAACAGCGCCGCCGCGCGCGCGGCGGCGTCAGTCGATGACGAAGCCGATGAGGATGCTGCGGACGCGGCCCGCGCTGATCCGAAAGTCGGTCACGCGCCGTCCCGCCTCGAACCGTCCGATCCAGCAATGGCGGAAGTTCCCGAACTCGGTGCGGCAACGGGCGCCCGGGTACGCGGCGCGAAGCTGGGACTCCGTCGAGCGGACGTGGATGCCGGCCGGCGTCTCCTGGTTCCAGCGCGTCGTCGAGACGGCTGTGGCACCGTCGTTCCCCTGAAACGTCACGCGCAGGCGGAAGTACTGGAAGATGGTGTAGGGCCCGAATTCGTTCCTCCCGCGGACGATCTTGGAAGGCTCGACGCGGTCCCGAACCTCGGCGCGGGTCATCCCGAGCTTGATCCCGGAGATCGACGACTGGAGGACGATCTTGGCCTGCGCCGCTTCGGTGCCCACCAGAGCGGCGAGACATACGACTGAGACAGCCAGGAAGCGGCGGCGGCGCATCGAAATGAAGTTCTACCGCGCCAAGCGGGCGAAGACAAGCCCGAGGTGCGCTGGTATGGTCGCTGACAGGGGGCTTCACGACGATGGGCATCGCCGGATGACCGAGACCGACGCAGAATCGCGCCGGGCGCCCGCAGAGGCCCTAACCGGAGGCAACGGCGAGCCGGACCCGGATGCCGGCGGCTCGCTCGCGGGGCGGTACGACCAGCTTCGTGCGCTGCACGAGATGACCGAGGCAGTCAGCCGGGCGGAGGACGTCGAGGGCATCTACGACGTCGCGCTCGACGGATTGACACGCGCGCTCCGTGCTGACCGGGCCTCGATCCTCCTGTTCGACCCGGCCGGGGCCATGCGGTTCCGTGCCTGGCGCGGTCTCTCCGACGAGTATCGCGCCGAGGTCGACGGTCACAGCCCGTGGTCACCCGACACCGTCGACGCTGAGCCGATCGTCATCTCCGACGCAGAGGCGGATACGAGTGTCGAGGGGCTGCGGGACGTGCTTCGCCGCGAGGGCATCGCCGCGCTCGCATTCGTACCGCTCCTCTACCGGGGGCGGCTCCTCGGCAAGTTCATGATCTATTACCCGGAGCCGCACGAGCTCACGGAGGACGAGCTCCGCCTCGCGCAGACAATTGCGAACCAGGTCGCCTTTGCGTCGCAGCGCAAGCTCGAGGAGGAAGCGCTCCGGGAGTCTCGGGACCAGCTCGAGGTGATCTTCCGCGGCGTGGCTGACGGGATCACCGTTCAGGACCGCACCGGCAGTCTCGTGTTCGCGAACGACGCGGCCACGACCCTCCTCGGGTTCGGGAGTGCGGAGGAGCTGCTCGAGAGCTCCCCGGCTGCAGTCATGGAGCGCTTCGAGCTCTTCGCCGACGATGGCCGACCCATTGCCCCTGCCGACCTCCCGGGCCGAGCGGCTCTGCGAGGCGAGGATCCACCGTCGCAGACGATCCGGTGGCGGATCGTCGCGACCGGGGAGGAGCACTGGTCGATCGTGCGCTCCTCGCCGGTTCTCGGCGAGGACGGCGAGGTTCAGTTCGCCGTCAACATCTTCCACGACATCACCGCCCGGAAGCGGGCCGAGGAGCGCTTTCGCTTCCTGGCCGAGGCGAGTGAGGTGCTCGCTTCGTCGCTCGACTACCCGTCGACACTGCAGCGTGTCGCGGGGCTCGCAGTTCCGCGGTTCGCCGACTGGTGCAGCGTCAACATGCTTCAGCCGGACGGCTCGATCGAATCGCTTGCGATCGCGCATGCTGACCCTGCGAAGGTGGCCTGGGCGGCGGAGCTGACCGAGCGCTACCC
>JBPCPR010000280.1:0-4223 GCA_050998925.1 Gaiellaceae bacterium | reverse complement strand
GGCCGAGCTCGCAGCCACGCTCGAGGACGAAGCGGCGCTGCTCCTCCGTCTCAATTCCTTCAGCGAGGGGAAGGAGGCCGAGGCTGTCGGCGAGCTGGATCATCGACGTCACGAGCACGGCGGAGTTCGGATCGTCCGGAAGGCCGCTCACGAAAGAGCGATCGATCTTCAACGTCGTGACGAGCATCTGGCTGAGCCGCCCGAGCGAGGAGTGTCCGGTGCCGAAATCGTCGATGGCCAGCTTGAGTCCCCGCTCGTGGAGCTCGGCCAGCACCGGCGCCATCGCGCCTCCGCGCTCCTCCATGAAGGCCGACTCGGTGATCTCGATCATGAGCCGGTCGGCGTTCAGCCCGAAGGACTCGATCGTCCCGAGGACATGCCGCATGGCGGTCGGCTGCCAGAACGATGCCGGCAGGTTGACCGAGATGAACAGATCGAGCCCGTCCGCCCGCCATGCGGCGGCCTGCCGGCACGCCTCTGCGACGACCCAGTCGCTCATCGGCCCGATCAGCCCGGTCCGCTCGGCCAGGGGGATGAAGTCGTTTGGCTGGACGAGGCCTCGCTCACCGTCGTACCACCGAACGAGAGCTTCGACGCCGACCACGCGCGCGTCTTTCATGTTCACGAGCGGTTGGTAGTGGAGGACAAGCCCTTCGCCTGCCTCGACGGCTCGCCGCAAGCGTCCGGCCATCGAGAGTTGCAGGAGCGCGTCGCCGTCTGCTCCCGCGTAGAGGTGATGACGGTCGCGTCCTTCGCCCTTCGCCTCGTACATGGCGACGTCAGCGTGCTTGAGCAGCGTCTCAGGGTCCGGAGCGTCGAGTGGAAAGAGGCTGATTCCGACGCTGGCTGTGACGTAGATCTCGATCCCCGAGACGACGAACGGCTCCTGCAGAACTCTCCGGATCTTCCAGGCGATCTCGTCTGCCGCGTCCTGTGCGTTGGTCCCCTTGGGGACGCTTCGAGCTGCGCCGACGTCGGGAACGAGGATGAGGAACTCGTCTCCGCCTTGACGTGCGACTGTGTCGGAAGCGCGCGTGCAGTGCTTGAGGCGCGCCGCGACGGCGCAGAGCAGCTCGTCACCCGAGGCGTGGCCGAAGCTGTCGTTGATCAGCTTGAAGTTGTCGAGATCGACGAAGAACACTGCGGCTACGGCTCCGGTATTGCGGGCGAGATGGAGTGCGTCCTCGAGGTGCTCTTGGAAGAGCGTCCGGTTGGGCAAGTCGGTCAGGGAGTCGTGGTAGGCGATGTACGACAGCCGCTCCTGAGCCACTGCGAGCTGCTCCGCCGCCCGGCGCCGCTCCGAGATGTCGACCACGATGCCGTCCACGACGACCGGCCCGTCGGTGCGTGGCCTCGGGTGCATCCGATCCGAGACCCAGCGCGTGACCCCGTCGTAGCCCACCAGGCGGTATTCGACCTCCACCGGCCGGCCGTCTTCCAGGGTGGCAGTCGCAGCGTCGTAGGCCGCCCGGTCGTCCTCGTGGACGGCGGCTTCCCAGGCCTCTTCCGGCGAATAGTGGGAGGGGATCGGCCCGACGAGCGCCTCGAGGCCGGATCCGAGGAAGGCGGTGCACTCGTAGGTTCCGTCCGCGGAGCACTCCATCTGGTAGAGGAGGATCGCGAGTGTCCCGGCCATCCGCTCGAGGACGTCGGTCGAGGCGAAAGCCTCGGCCAGAGCGGCGAGCGAGGTCGCGTTGCCGGTTGCGGAGTCCGGCTTTCCGTTCTCGGGCATGACCGCTGCTTTATCGGCCGAGCGAGCCCCGATATTTAGCCCGAACTGAGTTTCTGGCTAGCGCTTGGGCGGGCGAGTAGCCGCCAGGCGCGCACTGAGATGGGCCTCTGGAAAGCTCCGGAAGCGAACCTTCAGGCGCTCAGGTGTCTCGCCCGCGTGAGGAGGCGTCAGTTTGTGCCGTGGCGGAGCATCCGTGCGAAGGGCGGCCATAGACGGTCAACGCCCCGGCAGCGTACGCGGGTACGGCCAGGCTCTCCTAGTCGAGCGACTGGCCCCAGCTCGACCGTGCGGCTGAGCCGGTATAGCGGCGGCGCTCGGAGACCTCGACGGACATGATCGTCTCGGGTCTCAGGTAGCGGCCTCGCACCCGAGGCCACGACTTCGCCTCGGCGAGCGCCTCGACGAGCTCCGCGGCGCAGGCCTCGGCCGACTGCTCGTCGGCGAAGGTCTCGATCTCGACCCAGTCTCCCGCCTCGAGGTTCAGGACGACCCGGTAGAAGTTCTCCTCAGCCCACCCGTCGTCCGCAGGAGCTGCCGGGGCCTTCTCTGCCAACGGGGCCTCGACGCGCAGGCCGGTGGGCGAGATGACCTCTCCGGCGGGCTGGTCGACGGTGCGAAGAGGCTCGACGCCAGGCTGGAGTGGATCGGGTGACGACATACCGATGCCGTTATCGGCGCGAACGCCTCGGAGCTGAAGCTCAGACGCGATTGGGCAGGAAGCTCGTCAGGTGCCCGACGGCGTTGGCGTCGCGGAGCTCGGATTCCTCCAGGGCGCCGATCCGGAGCAGGAGCTCGAGCTCGTCCTGGAGATGCGTGCGCATCATCTCGGGCCCGTCCGTTGCGATCGTGAAGCGGACGCCTGCGTCCGCCAGGGCCCGGCAGGTGTCGCGGAGGGCATCCTCGTCGGCCAGTGCGCGAGTCAGGAGGTTCGAGCTCGGACAGATCTCGAGCACGGTGCCAGCATCGCGAAGGAGCGCCATCGTGGCCTCGTCCTGTGCGGCCAGGATCCCATGCCCGATCCGCTCGGGCCGAAGGGCTTCGACGACCTCGCGGATCTCGTCCACTCCCGTCTGGCCGCCCTCCTCGCCGACGTGAATCGTGATGCCGAGTCCGGCGGCACGGGCCGTCTCGACGAGTGGCGCAAGCTGGCCGTAGGGATAGCGTCCTGCGGCGGGCCGGGGCCCGGCGATGTCGACGCCGACGATGCCGCGGGAGGCGTAGCGGATCGCCTTCTCGACGATGACCTCGTTCTGCTCGGTCGTGAAGGTTCGATCCATCATCAGGATCAGGCCCGCACGGACGAGTGGGTACTCGAGGCCGGCGCGGTCGAGCCCTCGGACTGCGGCCATGATGATGTGGTCGAGGTCGCGCTCCCCGCCCCGGTTTCGCTTCATGGGATTGAAGCGAAGCTCGAGCGTCGTGATGTTCTGGGTTCTGTACGCGCCCCCGATTGCCCCGTGAACCGAGCGCTCGACGGCGAGGGGGCTCGATTGGATGAGCTCGGTCCACTTGTAGATCGAGTCGAGCTGGGGGAGCCCTTCGACACCGCGCGGGTCGACCGTCACGAGCCCCTCGAAGTCCCAGTAGTCCTTGACCGGGAGCGCGATTCCCTGCTCGTGGGCGAGAGTCCAGAGGACGGCCGGATCGACGGAGCCGCCGAGGTGGGTATGGAGCTCCGCAAGGCCCTGGCGGCTGATCGCTTCGACGACCGAGCGCGTCGCCAGAGCCTGGGTCTCGGTCATGGGGCGAGTTTACGGAGTGCCATTGAGACGTGAAGCTCGCGGTAGGCTCGGCGAATGAAGATCGGCATCGTGGTCCCGTTCTCTTGGTCCTTCTGGGGCGGCGTGCCCGAGCACGCAGACCATCAGGCACGGACCCTGCTCGAGCTCGGACACGACGTGCAGGTGATCATGGGTCACGATCCCCCGGGTCGGCTCACGAAGCTTCTCCATCCCCGCGTCGGCCGCCACGGGCGCCCGCCCGAGTACGTCGTCCCGGTCGGACGCTCGGTGATCGTGCCTGCCAACGGCTCGCTTCCGAATCTCGTCCTCAGCCCTCAAGCGATGCTTCGCATGCGCCGGATCTTCGCGCGGGAGCAGTTCGACGTCGTCCACGTCCACGAGCCCTTCACCCCGATCCTCGCCGCATTTGCGCTGGCAATCGCGGAGTGCCCGGTGGTGTCGACGTCCCACGCCTCGGGCGACAAGCTCACCTGGTACAAGAACTCCCGCTACACGTGGGGTCTCCTCGCGGATCGCATCGACTATCGGATCGCGGTGTCGGAACGGGCGCGCGCGAGTGCGGAGCCGATCATCGGCGGGCCGTTCGAGATCCTGCCGAACGGCGTCCCGATCCCGCCTGCAGCCCCGGCGTCCGGAAGAGACGACCACGTCGTCTTCATCGGGAGGCACGAGCCCCGGAAGGGCCTCGCCGTTCTCCTGCGCGCCTGGCCCCGGGTAGCTGCGGCGACGGGCATGAGGCTCCGCGTCGT
>JBPCPR010000217.1:0-5600 GCA_050998925.1 Gaiellaceae bacterium | reverse complement strand
ATCGATCCCACGAACACCTCCTCGACGATGGCGCTCGACCCAAACACGTCGACCTGGGACGAGGAGCTCCTGGCAGCGCTCGAGGGCGACCCCGCGCTGCTCCCCCCGATCGTTCCCTCCGAGAGCGTTGTCGGTGAGATCGCCGATGGGTTCTCCGAGGAAACGGGCCTTCGCAAAGGCACCACGGTGGTCTGCGGCTGCGGCGACGAGATGGGGGCGACCCTCGGGGCGGGGCTCTGCGAGCCGGGGGCCGTATGCGACGTGCTCGGGACGGCGGAGCCCGTCTGTGCCGTCGCCGACTCGCCGCTGCGGGAGCCGACCCGGGTCGCCGAGTGCCATCCCCACGCCGCGCCGGGGCGCTGGCTCCTCGAGAACCCGGGCTGGGCCTCGGGCGCCAACTACCGGTGGTTCCGCGACGAGCTCGGCGGACCGGACGGATACGAGGAGCTGAATGCGCTCGCCGCCTCGGCTCCGGCCGGCAGCGACGGGCTCGTCTTCCTCCCCTGGATGGGCGGCGCCATTGCGCCCATCTGGGACGCAGATGCACGAGGCGCCTGGTACGGCCTGACCCCCGCGCACAGCCGGGCACACCTCTTTCGCGCGCTCCTCGAAGGGTCCGCCTACGCCTTCCGGGACGTCGTCGAAGCCGTCGAGGGAGCGGGCCTCGGCTGCGAGCGCGTCGTCTGCGTGGCCGGCGGCGCGCGGGCGGCGCTCGTCCGCCAGCTCCGGGCGGACGTCACGGGCATCCCGGTCGCCTGGTCGGAGGACGTCGAGACGACCGCGCGCGGCGCCGCGATGCTGGCCGCCGTGGGCGCAGGGCTCCATGAGAGCATCCCGGCTGCGGCGAGCGCGATGAGCCGCCTTGCGTCCGAGTGGCACGAGCCCGATCCCGCCCAGGCAGAGCTCTACCACGCCGGCTACGCGCGCTACCGACAGCTCTTCGAGCTCCTGTCGCCGGGCTTCGCGCGGCTCGCCTCCTGAGGAGGAGAGCGCACCGGGAGGAACCCGGCTCGGACCGGTGGCTGAGGCGGGTGAGCGCGGAGAGAGGCTGTACTTCTCGTCGCGAATGCGGCAGGATGTCGCCTCGCTTCACTGGCGAGCCGCACACCGGTGAGGCGGCAGCCCGCGAATCCGGAGGTTCAATGTCTAGCCAATCGGAAGTTGGGAGTGGGGCATCCCAAGCGCAAGTGGTTCACGATGGGACCGTCACCTCGGTCGACATCGGCGGTCGTGAGGATGTCCAGAAGCTGGGGGCGGGTTCGATCGGCCTTGTCTCCGTGCTCTTCCTCTGCGTCACCGGCTCCGCACCGCTGGCCGTGTTCATGTTCAACTTCCCGTTCGTCGTCGGCGCGGGTAACGAGCGGTTTGCACCGGCCGCCTTTCTGTTCGCAACGATCGTCCTGACCATCTTCTCGGTCGGGTACGTGCAGATGGCGCGAAAGCTCCGCGCTGCGGGTGGCATGTTCACCTACGTCAGCCACGGGCTCGGGCGGGCGATGGGAATGATGTCCGGCTTCTCTCTCGCTGCGGCGTACACGATTTTCGGCGCGTCGTTGATCGGCGGCTTCGCCGCATTTGCGCAGGCGAAGGTTGCGTCTGTGACGAACACGGACCCGATCAACTGGGTCTGGTATGCGCTGATCGGCATCGTCGGCATCGCGGCCCTGGGTTATTTCGACATTCCGATCTCGGCGAAGATCCTCGGCGTCGCCCTGCTGTTCGAGCTGGCGGTGATCCTCATCTTCACGGTCGGCGTGTTCGGCCAGGGCGGCAACGACGGCGTCTCGATCGCTCCCGTACTGCCGTGGAACGCTTTCCAGGGCATCGCCTTCGGCCTTGGCATCTTCATCGCATTCTGGTCCTGGGTGGGATTCGAAGCAGCGCCCAACTACGCCGAGGAGTCGAAGGATCCGCAGCGGACCATCCCGATCGCGGTCTACGCCTCCTGTGTCTTCGTCGGCGTTCTCTACACCGTCGCGTCATGGGCATCGGTCAGCTCGTACGGGCCCGCCAATGAGGCATTCGACGCGCTCTCCGCAGGAACGACGACCGTCTTCGGTGGCGAGCACGCGGTCGACTATCTGAACTTCAACGTGGTGCCCGGGGAGCAGCTGATCGGCTCTTGGCTCGGTCACTCGATGGAGATCTTCATCATCTCCGGCGCGTTCGCCTGTGCCGCTGCCCTGAACAACGCCGGGCTGCGCTACACGTATGCGCTCGGCCGGGAGGGACTGCTGGCCAGGGCACTCGGCCGCACGCATCCGAAGCACCGCACGCCACACGTCGCCGTTCTCGTCCAGGCTCTCATCGCCGCGGCGCTCGTCCTTACCTTCAGGTTCGCCGGTCACGGCGCGCTCGACGTCTACTACTGGCTCGCGGTTCAGGGTGTGATCTGGATCATTCTCGTCCAGGCGCTGACGTCACTGGCCGTCTGGGCCTACTTCCGCCGCCAGCCCGCCAACGAGCGGCATTGGTGGAAGACCACAGTGGCACCCTGGATCGGATTCGTAGCTCAGATCCTGGTGCTGTATCTCTGTTACAAGTACCTGAGCTCGCTTGCCGCCGGCGATGTGCTCTACGTGAAAGAGCTGGGCCAGATCGGGCCCTGGGGCGGGTTCGAGATCGACATTACCTGGCTGGGGATCATCGGAGTGCTCGTGCCGGTGTTTGCCCTGGTCTACGCCCTCTACCTCCGCTCCGCTCGCCCAGCCAAGTACGACACGGCGGGCAGGTACATCAACCAGGGAGAGGTCATCAACCAGGGAGAGGTCTAGGCGACGCTGTTCGAGGGGGTGCCCATCACCGGGCATCCCCTCCTCCTGCTCCTAGTCGACTAGCTTGCGGGTCATGGCGTAGATCGCGATCCGCCACATCACGAGTCCGAAAGCGAGGAGAACGCCCAGCCGCGCGAGGTCGGACCAGCCTTCCCAGCCGAAAGCGGCATGACGAACGAGCTCGACGCAGTGGTAGAGGGGGTTGAAGTTCGCCGCGACCTGTGCCCACTCGGGTAGCTGGTCGATCGGGAAGAACGTGCCCGCCACGAGAAAGAGCGGCGTCAAGACGGCGCTGACGACATAGTTGAAGTTCTCGAAGGACGACGCGAAGCCCGCGATCGAGATCCCGAAGGACGCCCACCCGAAACCGGCGACGAAGGCGATCCCCGGGACGGCGAGCATCCCCCAGGCTGGGTCGAGCCCGAAGACCATGGCGACGAGCATCGGTACGCAGCCGTAGACGCCAGCGCGAGTCGAGATCCAGAGCGCCTCGGCCGTCACGAGCTCCTCCGTGTCGACGGGCGCGGCGAGGATCGCGTCGTAGGTGCGCTGGAACTGATACTTGACGAACGTCCCGAACATGGCTGGGAAGGCGCTCGAGAACAAGACCGCGGTGGCGACCGTGCCGGTTCCGACGAACTCCACGTAGTCGTAGCCGCCGACCTTGCTGACGAGCGCGCCGAACCCGAAGCCGAAGGCGAGCAGGTAGATGGTGGGCTCGACCGTCGACGAGAACGTCGAGGAGCGCCAGAAGGACGAGAAGTTGACGACCTCGCGCACGAGCACGCCTGTGAGGGCGGGGCGCTCGAGGCGTCGCAGCCGAGCGACGCGGGGTGCCTGGGACGCCATCAGGCGATCTCCTCGCCGGTGAGCAGCACGAAGACATCCTCGAGGTTCGTGGGCCGTCGCTCGCCTTCGGGCGCGCGACCGTCGGCGTCCTCGATCCCGAGGACCGAGATGCTCGTCCCCGTTCGCCGCGTCCGCAGTCCGGCCGCCGAGGCAGCGGCCACCGTCTCGGCGAGCTTCGCGGGCGGGCCGTAGACCTCGACTGCCTCGAGGCCCGCGTGGGTGGCGACGAGCTCGGCCGGCAGGCCGGCGGCGACGGCGCTTCCGTGCGACATGATCATCACGGTGTCGGCGAGCCGCTGGGCCTCTTCGATGTAGTGCGTGGACATGAGGATCGTGGTTCCCTCGGTGCGCAGCGCGTCGATCAAGGCCCAGAGCTCCTGCCGCACCTGGGGATCGAGGCCGACCGTCGGTTCGTCGAGCAGGAGGAGCCGCGGCCGGTGGACGAGGGCCCGCGCGATCAGGAGGCGCCGGCGCATCCCGCCCGAGAGCTTGTCCACCCGGTCGTGACGCCGGTCGGGAAGGTTCGCGATCCGGAGCGCCCGCTCGATCGCATCGCGGCGCTCGTGCCGGCCGATCCGGTAGAGGTGCGTGAAAACGAGCAGGTTCGGCTCGACGGTCAGCGTCGTGTCGAGGTTGTCGAGCTGCGGCACTACGCCACACTGCGCCCGAGCCACCTTCGACTCTCCTGGGAGCTTGAAGCCGAGGACTTCGAGCTCGCCCTCATCGGCGATCGCCTGTGCGGTCAGGAGCCGCATCGTCGTCGACTTCCCGGCTCCGTTCGGCCCGAGCAGGCCCACACACGTCCCTTCGGGGACGTCGAGGTCGAGGTTGTTCACCGCCGTGATCGGCCCGTAGCCCTTGACCACGCCGCGTAGTCGAATTGCGAGCTCGCCCGCCATGCCCCCAGCATGCCAACAGCGGGGCTGCCCGCGCGGCCCGAAACTGGTGCCTAGGCGGCCGGGCCGCCGAGGGCCGACCTGATCTTTCCGACCACGGCGCCCTCGGCCTCGCTGCCGCCTTCTGCGGCCCCGGCGACCGACTGCGCCACGTCGAGCACGAAGCTCTTGTAGGCCTCGGCCTCATCCGGTGCCTTGGACTCGAGCGCCGCCGCAGCGGAGCGGAGCGCCTCGAGCGTCTCACTCTCGATCTCGGCCGGCGAGGACGTGACCCCGAAGCCCATCCCTCGCGTCTCGGCGAGCTCGCGGACGAGCTGACTCCCGCCGTCGTTCCGCGCGCCCGCGAGATGCTTCGCGAGCGCCCCCGCCTCCTTGATGCTGTCGAAGAAGCTCCGGTCGCTGACCGAGACCAGGAGACCGGCCCCGGTCACGCCCTTTTGCATGAGCTCCCATTCCTGCTCAGTGAAATCGTTCTTGCCCGCCATCGTGGCCTCCGTTCGTCGCTTCCGTAATGTCGTCCCAGTGTTCCAGGCAGAGGCGATCCGAACCCTCCCCGAGAATCCGGTCAGCCCTGCAGACGTCTCTGTAGGCTTCGATTCGGTGCGCCGGGAAGGCTGGTCGGCAAGGATCTCCCGTGGACGAATACGCCGACTTCTTCCCCCAGCTTGCCGTCGTCGCGGCGCTGCTCCTAGCTGCCCTCGCGGCCGCGCCTCTCCTCGAGCGCCTCCACGTTCCGGGCCCAGCCGCGTTCCTGGCGGTCGGCATCGCCGCAGGTCTCCTCGACGTCGGTCCGGCGAGGGATCTCTCGGCCGCCACGCTCGAGCAGATCGGCGCGGTGGCGCTCATGGTGATCCTCTTTCAAGGCGGCCTCGTGACAGGGTTCGGGGCCTGGAGGCGGGCGGCTCGGCCGATTCTCCTACTCGGGCTCCCCGGCACCGCCGTCACGGCCGCCGGGCTTGCCCTCGTCGGCCACCTCGCGCTCGGCTTCAATTGGTCGATCGCGCTCCTCGTTGCCGTCGCGCTCGCGCCGACGGACCCCGCCGCCGTCTACGCGGTGCTTCGGGGACGCAGCGGCTCCGAG
>JBPCPR010000208.1:0-5947 GCA_050998925.1 Gaiellaceae bacterium | reverse complement strand
CGGCCGCCTCCGCCGGCGCCCCGGCTGCTCCGGGCAGGAAGTGGCAGGCCGGGTACGGCTGGTACGCGATCCGGGGCGTCTCCCAGCGGGTGCCCAGATCGGCGAGCTGGGGCTCGAGGTCGATCTCGCCCTGCTCAGCCCCAAGGAAGGCGTGGTAGAGGCCGAACTTCCCTTCGAAGATGCTCGGCGGCCCCTCGGCTCCGTGCGCAGCGAGCCGGGTCGCCACGAGGCCGCCGTGCGCCGCCCAGGCCGGGTGGATCGGCTTCGTCGCCGTGCCGTCCTCGAGGTAGGCGAAGAGACCCGAGGCCAGCGAGCCCGCGATTCCGAGCGCGCTCGTCGCACGCCCGGCGTCGAGCCCTCCCAGGCGGGCGGCCGCAACGGTCGCGCCGAAGACCCCGCAAACTGCAGTGGGATGGAAGCCGCGCTTGTGGAAGAGCCCGGACGCGGCCATGCCGACCCTCGTCACGACCTCGTTCGCGGCCACGATCGCCGCGAGCGCCTCGCGACCGTCCGAGCCGCCTGCTTCCGCCACGGCGAGCGACGCGGGGCAGGTGACGACGCTGACGTGAGCGACGGAGTCGGAGTGTGTGTCGTCGAAGTCGAGGCCGTGGCAGACCATTGCGTTCGCGAAGGCCGCGTTGGCGGCGGGCAGGCCCGGTCCGCCGATGACGGTCGCCTGCTCGTCGCCGCCGAGCTCGGCCATCGTCTCCCGGCCCTCCGTCGCCACGCCCAGTGCGGTTGCGGCCAGCCCGCAGCCCAGCGTGTCGAGAAGGTGGAGCTTGGCCGCCTCGGCGACCTCGGGCGGAATCTCGTCGAGCGCGAGCCCGGTCGTCCACTCCGCGAACCTCTGTGCGGCCGTCATCTCAGACCGTCCAGGCTGCGTCGGTGCCGGGGAACGCGTTCTCGACCTCGGCGGCGTCGCGCTTGTAGACCATGAACGTCCGCTGGAACTCGATCACGACCTCCCGCCGCTGGTTCACACCGCGGCAGCGCATCGTGACGATGCCCACGCTCGGGTTCGACCGGGACTCGCGCAGGTCCGTGATCTCGCTCTCCGCCCAGAGCGTGTCGCCGGCGAAGACGGGGCTCGGAAGCTTGATGTCCGTCCAGGAGAGGTTCGCGGTCGCGTTCTCGCTCGTGTCCGGGACGGTCATGCCCGTGACGAGGGCCAGGGTGAACGTGCTGTTCACGAGCGGCTTTCCGAAGCGGGTTCGCTCGGCGAACGGCACGTTGAAGTGCACCTGGTTCGTGTTCATCGTCAAGCACGTGAACCAGATGTTCTCCGTCTCGGTGATCGTGCGCCCGAAGCGGCTGCGGAAGACGTCACCGACGTCGAAATCCTCGCAGAACCTGCCGCGCCAAGCCTTCAGCGCGGCCGTGCTCTCAGTCGTCATTCGGAAGCGCTCCTTTCCGTCTCGGCCAGGATCCGTCTAGCCCGCTCGACCACGGGGAGGTCGATCATCTCGCCGTCGAGCGCCACCGCGCCGCGCCCGTCCGCGAGACCGCGCTCGTACGCCTCGACGACACGCCTGGCTCGCTCCCCGTCCTCGCGGGACGGCGAGAAGACTCGGTTCACGATCTCGACCTGGGCCGGATGGATGCAGACCTTCCCGCGGAAGCCGAGCGAGCGTGCCAGGAGCGCCTCGACCTCGAGCCCCTCGTCGTCGCTGGTGTCCACGTGCACGAGGTCGAACGGGCTCCGGATCCCCGCGGCTGTCGAGTCCACGACGAGCACCGAGCGTGCGTAAAGGACCTCCTGGCCGTCGGCCCGGGGCTCGAGGCCCAGCTCGAGCCCAAGGTCGACGGCGCCCAGGACGAGCGCCGCGACACGCGGCTCGAGCGCGGTCTCGTACGCGCGCCGAACGCCCATGGCCGTCTCGACGATCGCGACGATGGGTGGGCCCTCCGGCCCGAGGGCGACAGCGGCGTCCGGTGTCGCCTTCGGCAGGACGACTGCGTCGAGCTCGACCCCGGCGAAGGCGTGCAGGTCGGACTCCCAGTGGGCTGACCCGACAGCGTTGACCCGTACGGCGACGAGGCAGCCGGACCGGGCGCCGGCGAGCACACGTCTTGTGACCGCACGGGCGGCCTCCTTCTCGCCGGCGGGCACCGCGTCCTCGAGGTCGGCCACGACCGCGTCCGCGCCTGCGGCGAGCGCCTTCTCCAGCCTGTGCTCGTCGTTGCCGGGCGCGAACAGAAGGGAGCGAGCCGTTGCGAGCGACATGAGGTTGACATTGTTGCCGAAGTCAGACATAACCACGGACTCCGTCCGCTGCGCAAGGAGGAGCAGCTTGTGAAGGCCGTCGTGTTCCGCGAGTTCGGAAGCTCCGACGTCCTCCGGCTCGAGGAGCTCGACGACCCGAAACCGGGCCGGGGGGAAGTCACAGTCGACGTTGCGGCCTGCGCGCTGAACCACCTCGACGTAGACGTCCGCGAGGGTATCTCCCGCTTCCCGATCGAGCCGCCGCACGTCCTCGGCGTCGAGGTGGTGGGACGGATCGCCGAGCTCGGCGAGAGCGTCGAAGGCTGGCAGGTCGGCGACCGCGTGATGCCGTACATGATGGACACTTGCGGTCGTTGCGGCTTCTGCACGACGGGCCGGGAGTCCCTGTGCCTCGACGCGGGGTTCATCAGCTTCGTCCATTCCGGAGGCTATGCCGAGCGGCTCGCCTGCTCCGCCTCCCAGCTCGTCCGCATCCCGGACGAGCTCTCCGATCTGGAGGCTGCGGCCGTCCAGCTCGCGTTCGCAACCGCGTGGCACATGCTCTTCACCCGTGGCGGGCTCCGCCCCGGCGAGACGGTGCTCGTCAACTCGGTCGGAAGCGGCATCGGCTCGGCCGCGGTGCAGCTCGCGCACATGGCGGGCGCCTACGTGATCGGCAACTCGTCGCGCGACGACAAACTCGCCCGGGCCAACGAGCGGGGGATGGAAGCCGGCGTCAACTACACGGAGCAGGACCTGGTCGCGGAGGTCATGCGTCTGACGAACGATCGCGGCGTCGACCTCGTCTACGAGCACTGCGGCGGCGAGCTCTTCCAGAAGGGTCTCGAGTCGCTCTCGAAGGACGGGCGGCTCGTAATCTGCGGCGGCCACGGGGGCGAGGTCGTCCCCTTCGACATCATCCCGTTCTTCCGCGCGCAGAAATCCGTCATCGGGTCGTTCGTCTACACGCAGGCGGAGGTCGAGATCTGTCTCGAGCTCGCGCGCCGCGGCAGGATCGTGCCCATCGTCCACGAGACCTTCCCACTCGAGCAGGCGAAGGACGCGATGGATCTGATGGAGAGCCGGGAGTTCTTCGGCAAGATCGTCCTCACACCGGGGGCTAGCGCATGAAACGGCTCGGGGTCGACGTCGGCGGCACGTTCACAGACCTGATCTATGTCGACGACGAGAGCGGCACCGTGCTCGTGCACAAGCTGCCCACGACCCCGGAGGATCCGTCGCAGGGCACCGTCGAGGGCATCCGCGAGCTCACGGCCCAGGCCGGGGAGAGCCCGGGCGCGCTCGACCAGGTCTTCCACGGGACGACGATCGCCACGAACATCGTGATCGAGCACGACGGCGCCCGCGTGGGCCTGATCACCACCGAGGGCTACCGCGACATCCTCCACATCGCGCGGCACAAGAAGCCACTCAACTTCTCGAACTACCAGGACCTGCCGTGGCAGCGGTATCCGATCGTCCGCCGCCGCTACCGCCTCACCGTGCCCGAGCGGATCACGGGCGACGGCGAGGTGCTCGTGCCGCTCGACGTCGAGGCGGCGCGGCAGCGGGTGCGGGAGCTGAAGGAGGCGGGGGTCGAGGCCGTCGCGGTCTGCTTCCTGTTCTCGTTCCTGAACCCGGAGCACGAGGCCCGCGTAGCGGAGATCGTGCGCGAGGAGTTCCCGGAGGCCTTTCTCTCCGTCTCGTCCGAGGTGCTTCCGCAGTATCGCGAGTACGAGCGCTTTTCCACGGTCTGCCTGAACGCCTTCATCGGGCCGAGAGTCGCGAGCTACGTGCGGCGCCTCGAGGACGAGCTGAAGGCACTCGAGCTGAGCACGGGGCTCCACCTCATGACGTCCGCGAGCGGCGTTGCAACGACCGAGGCGGCGGTCGCCCGGCCCGTCAACTTGCTCATGTCGGGGCCCGTGGCGGGTGTCGTGGGCGGCATCTGGGCTGGAAAGCAGGCGGGGTACGAGAACGTCATCACGCTCGATGTCGGAGGCACATCCGCCGACATCGGCTTGGCCCAGGGCGGGAAGCTGCGCATGAAGCACCTGTTGGACACGAAGGTCGGCCCCTACCAGGCGATGATCCCGATGGTCGACGTCGACACGATCGGCGCGGGCGGAGGCTCGATCGCCTACGTCGACGGAGGCGGGATCTTCCGCGTTGGGCCGCGCTCCGCCGGCGCCGACCCCGGTCCCGCGGCCTACGGACGCGGGGGCACGGAGGCGACGGCGACCGACGCGATGGTCGTGCTCGGCTGGCTCAGGCCGGAGGCGTTCCTTGGGGGCGGCATGGAGCTCCAGCCGGTCCGGGCCCGAACGGCCTTCCAGGAGGGTCCCGCCCAAGCGCTCGGGATGAGCGTCGAGGAAGCCGCCATGGGGGCCGTGCAGATCCTCACCCACTCGATGGTGCAGTCCATCGAGGAGAATTCCGTGCGGAAGGGGTTTGACCCGCGCGACTTCGCGCTCGTCGCGGAAGGCGGCGCGGGACCTCTCTTCGCGGCGCAGATCGCTCTCGAGGTGGGGACGCCGAACGTGCTCGTGCCTCAGTATCCCGGGGTCACCGCGGCCATGGGCCTGCTGGCCACGGACATGGTCTACGAGTACGTCGCCACGACGTACCAGCGGCTCTCCGCGCTCGATGCCGATCAGGTCGCCCGCCGCTTTGCCGAGCTCGAAGAGGAGGCGCGCCGCCAGCTCAAGGAGGACGGCGTTGTCGCCGACCGTCAGGTGATCCAGCGCGTGGTGGACGCCCGGTACGCCGGCCAGGGCTACGAGCTGCGGGTGGACGTCGGCGCGGGAGCGATCGACGATGCGTGGGCTGAGAAGCTCCGCTCCGACTTCCACGACATCCATGAGCGTGAGTACTCCCGGCGCTTCGAGGAGTCCGACATCGAGGTGCCGAACATCCGCGTGCGCGGGATCGGCCTCATGCCAGCGCTCGAGACCGTCGAAGTGGAGCGCGGCGACGAGGCACCGCCCGAGGAGGCTCTTCGGTACGAGGGCTCGGCGTGGTTCTGGATCGGCGGCGAGCTGAAAGAAGTCGAGACGTGGTACTACGACCGCTCGTCCCTGAAGGCGGGGAACCGGCTTTCGGGGCCGGCGATCGTCCACCAGTACGACTCGACGACCGTGATCCCGCCGGGGCTCACCGCCTCGATCGACGGGTTCGGCAACATCGTGATCGCGACCGGTGGCGCGGCCCGGGACGAGGCCCGGGAAGCCGCCGAGGCACTGGAGGTCTGAGGTGTCCGTGACCGAGTACGAGGTCGGCCGCCGCCCCGGGCCGCCCACGCGCGATCGGGTCGAGGTCGATCCGATCACGCTCCGGGTGCTGGGCGGCGCCTTCCACGCCATCGCCAAGGAGATGGCCGGCGTCCTCTTCCGCATGAGCTACAGCTCGATCATCCGCGAGTCCGAGGATCTGGGCGCGGGCATCTTCGACGCGGAAGGCCGCGAGCTCTGCGAGTCCGACTCGACCCCGATGCACATCGGCTCCCTGCCGTGGTACATCCGCGGGTTCCTGTACCGGCTCGACGGGCAGCTCCAGGACGGCGACGTCATCGTCCACAACCACCCGTACCTGGGGGCCTCGCACAGCCCGGACGTGGCGGTCGCGGTGCCGATCTTCCACGAGGGCGAGTTGCTCGGCTTCGCCGACGTGACCAAGCAAGTGGTCGAAGCCGGGGGCGCCTCACCCAAGATCAACACTGAAACGTTCCAGGTCTCAGCCGAGGAG
>JBPCPR010000155.1:0-3362 GCA_050998925.1 Gaiellaceae bacterium | reverse complement strand
CCGCGCGTCCACGAACCGGTCTTCGAGTTCGAGTTCGGATCGCTCGCGATGAGCTTCGACGGGGCGCAGACCCAGGTTTCGGACGAAGCGCTGGTCGCCGAGCCCGAGCTTGCTTTCGAGGAGCCCGCGACGCTCCGCACGGCCAGGCGGCCGAAGCGCCGGCTCGCCACGACACTCGTCTTCGCCACCCTCTTCTTCTCCGGCGCCGCGTTCTCGGCAGGCGCGGGCGACGTGGTCGTCCAGGCGCTCGAGTCGGATGCCCCGGCAGCGGGCGAGGTGACCTCCACCGAGGAGGAGACCACCACCGCGGTCGAAGAGTCGGCGCCCGCCGAGGAGCCGTCCGCTTCCGAGTCCGGTGAGGCGTCGCCTGCTTCCGACGGCGAGCTCGCGGAAGAGCCCGCTTCGGTGGAGGAGCCTGCTCCCGGTGGGGAGCCCACAGCCGCAGAGGAGCCGGGAGCGGACGACGCTCCGGGGGAAGCACCCGTTGCCGAGTCGGCCCAGCAGGTCGACGAGGCCGCAGAGCCCGCCGGCGGCGGATCGGGCGCGCCGGCCGCAAGCCCGGATGGGAACGGCGCTGCCGCGCCCGACGCACCAGCGGGTGCACCGCTCTTCGTGCCGCCCGCAGTGTCCCCGTCCGTAAGCGCAGCTCTCGACCCTGAGGTCGACGAGCTCGGATCCGCAGCCACGATCTGGCTGCACCGGACGCTTCCGGATCCGACGCCCCCGGCCCGCCGCCTGGCTCCCGGGTTCGCTCAGATGCTCTCCAACCAGGCGCGAGCCGGACGCGTGGACTGGGCGCTCGTTCTCGGCGTCCTGCGCGCCCGCGGCGAAGACGGCCGCCGGCCCGCATCGCGGAGCGAGGTTCGCGCGCTCGTTCGCCAGCTCGTGAAGCTCGGTGCCCGAAACAACGAGTGGGCGGCGGTGCTTGCGCTCGAAGGACGGACGGCCTTCGCCGACCGCTCCATCGCACTCGCGCGCTACGACCGGGCAGTCGGCCTCCGGGCGCTCGTCACGGGCCTCCAGGCGGCGAAGCCCGCGCTCCAGCAGAAGGTGCTGGCCGACTCGCGGATCGACGTCTACGGAGCGGGTCGCAGCGACATCGCCTCCGGCGGCATCGACGTCCGCGTCCTCGTCGTCCTTCGCTATCTCGCGGAGGCGCACGGGCAGGTCAGCGTCTCGTCGCTTCACTCCGGCCATCGCACGTTCTCGCGGCCGGGCGTCGTCTCTGCCCACATATACGGGCTGGCCGTCGACATCTCGGCGCTCGGCGGCACTTCGGTCGCCGGACACCAGGAGGCGGGCAGCGTCACGGAGCGTGCCGTCCGCGACCTCCTGCTCCTGCCGGCCGAGGTGCAGCCGCGACAGGTCATCTCCCTGATCGGCATGGGCGGACCGTCGTTCCCGATGGCGGACCACGACGACCACGTCCACATCGGCTTCTAGAGCAACCATCTAGCCTGGCCCGGGTGGAGGTCGAGCTCAAAGGACGCGACGGGCGAGCGGTGTGCGAGCGGTGTGTGATCGCCGACGCACCGCTCGCCCGGATGAAAGGGCTCCTCGGCAAGAAGGAGCTAGGGCGGGGCGAAGGGATTCTCCTTCGTCCCGCCGCTTCCGTTCACACCTGGTTCATGCGCTTCCCGATCGATGTCGTCTTCCTCGATCGGGAGCTCGAGGTATTGCGGGTGGTGCCGGCGCTCACTCCGTGGAAGGCCACCGGCAGCCGCGGCGCGGCCGCAGTGCTCGAGCTGGCCGCAGGCGAGTGCGCGCGCCGCGGCGTCAAGCCGGGCGAACGGCTCGTCCAGTCCCAGAACGCATAAGGGCCGGAAGACCGGCCCATGCGGGGGAAGTGTGGGGACGGGACGACCCGCCCGGAGCCTAAGCCTGCTGTGCTGCGGCGATCTTCTGTCGGAGCGAGGACTCAGGGAAGTTGCGAAGCTTGCGCTTCAGATCCGCAGTGATCATGTGATAGCCGCCTTTCGTTGCCACAGATTGCTCCCTAGTTGTCGGCGGCAGCGGATGGCCCTCCATCCCTCGAACTGGTACCGGCCGGAACGAGGACCCGAAGCGCGCCGGGACGGATCTCGAATGCGAGGGGCGGCGTCAGCACGTCGGGCTCGCCGTCGATAGCCACGTGGACTCGCGTCCGCTTCGCTGCGACCTCGAAGCGCCTGGACGTCCATTCGAGCCAGCCGTCGGTCGGCCCGATCCGGCCCGACAGGGCCTTCGCGAAGAGGCCGACCAGGCGCCATCTGCCCACAGCCTCGACGATGTAGGCGTGGAGGCACCCTTCGTCGAGCCGGCTCCGCTGGCCCAGGTCCGAGATCGCGTCCAGTGCGTAGTCGTTGTTCGCGACGAGGAGGATCAAGGCGCTTCGCCGCTCCGTTCGACCTTCGACCTCCACCGTGAGGTCGAGCGGCCGGCGGCTCTTGCCGAAGGTGGCGGGAATCATCCGCAGCGCAGCCACGAGCCTGTTCTTCGTCTCGTGCGCAGGGTCGTGAACGAGGCTCGCGTAGAGCCCGAGCGAGACGTTGTTCAGGAAGATCCGGCCGTCGACCAAGCCGACGTCGACGCGGCGCTCCTCGCCGCCGCCGAGCGCGTCGAGCACGGACACCGGATCGTCGCAGTCGAGCCCGAGATCTCGCGCAAAGTGGTTCCGGGTCCCGAACGGAACGCACACGAAGGGCAGGTCGTGCTCGAGCGCCTCGCCGACAACCGCCGCGAGCGATCCGTCGCCTCCGGCCATGCCCAGCGCCGAAGCGCCCAACGCGGCCCTCTTCCGGGCGATCGCGGCGACGTCGTCGTCGGGCCCGAGCGTGTGGGTGCCGATCCCTCGGCGCTCGGCCTCTTCGACCAGCTCCTCGGCCGACGGCTCGGAGTCTCCCGACCGCGGATTGACGATCAGGAAGGGGCTATCGGGCCGGTCGATTAGACCGCGCCCTCGATCGCGTGGAGGGTCCACGCAGGACCGATGCGGATCAGATGCCCATCCGGATCGGCGAGGTCGTACACGTCGGTCCCGAACCGGGTGCGGACGATCGCGCCCCCGTCGACCCCCCGCTTCCGCAGGCGCGCCACCTCGCGGTCCAGGTCGTCGGCGGCCAGCTCCAGACGCGCGCTCCCACCGGCTTCGCGTCCCCGGTCCGGGTCCCAGGTGAGCACGAGGTACGTCCGCTGCTCGAGGACGAAGAACGCGCTGTGGGCGTTCTCACCCTCGTCGTAGGCGGCCTGAGGCCCGTAGCCCAGCAAGCGCGAGTAGAAGTCGACGGCGCGGTCCAGGTCGGTGACGTAAAGATGGACGGCCGTGACGTTGCTCATGTGCCGGCACGAGAGCGACGCGCCTTGGGCTTATCGGGGCTCGAGCC
>JBPCPR010000110.1:0-4225 GCA_050998925.1 Gaiellaceae bacterium | reverse complement strand
ATTGAGATGCGCGCCCTCGCCGGCCAGCGTGGCGATGACCTCGTTCGCGTTCATGTTGGAGGACGTACCGGAGCCCGTCTGGAAGACGTCGATCGGAAACTGGTCGTCGAACTCGCCGGCGGCGACGCGGTCGCCGGCGCCGGCGATGCGCTCCGCGAGCGCGGGATCGAGAAGCCCGAGGTCGGCGTTTGCCCGGGCGGCCGCCGCCTTGATGCGACCGAGCCAGTGGACGACGGGTGCGGGGATCGGCTCCCCGGAGACGGGGAAGTTGGCGACCGCCTTTGAAGTCTCGCCGCCCCAGAGCTCGTTTGGCACCGTCTCGCTCATGCGTCGCATTCTATCCGGCGACTCGCGCAACAAAATATGTTGCGCTAGACTGGAACCATGCCCGTCGCCACTGCAACCAAGGTCGAGGCGCTGACCGCCGACTTCAAGTCTGCAGCGGCGCTCGCCGACATGCTCGGCGTCAGCCGCTCGCGCGTCACCCGGTGGCTCAAGGGTGCCGGCATCGACCCGTCGAACGCAGAGAAGGTCGACCTGCTCGAGCTCGTCTGGTCGAACCTGCTGCGCCTCTACGAGCCGGGTACCGCCCGCTCGTGGCTCTTCGGAGTGAACCCGAGCCTCGGCGACCGCAGGCCGATCGACCTGATCCGCGCCGGACAGGCAGAGGAGCTCTTGCGAGCGATCCGCGTCGAGCGCGCGGACTCGTTCGCGTGATCCTCCACCGCTGCTTCGCCTGGAGCGAGAGCGCGGGGGAGCAGGACCCGGACGGGCCGCTCTGGTTTCCGCGCGTGTACCAGGGGGAGGGCCGGCACGACAACCCGGACGCCTACGGCTGCCTGTACGTCGCCGACCGCGAGGCCTCGGCCATCGTCGAGCAGTTGGCGCGCTTCCGGACGCAGCGCCTGCTCCCGGGGATGCTCGAGCGGCGCGGACTCCCGCTTGCCCTGGCCGCACTCGCGCTCGACGACGGTGCCGAGCTTGTGGATCTCGACGACCCGCGAACGCTCTCGAAGCACGATCTGCGTCCGTCGCTGGTCGCGACGAGGAGCCGCACGATCACCCAGCCGCAGGCGCTCGAGCTCTACCGAAGCCGGACGAGGGCAGTCGGTCTCCGCTGGTGGTCGATCCACGAGTCGCTCTGGACGAACGCGACACTCTTCGACCGCGCACTCGCGCGCCTGCGCCTCGCCGGTCTCCGCCGCCTGGAGCTCGAGGATCCGGCGCTCACCGAGGCCGTCGACAGCCTCGGCATGCCGACCTAGAGCACCAGCTAATCGGTCGAGTACTTGGGCTGGACCTTCTCGCCCCTGATTCGGGCCACAGCGTTGTTGGCGGCGGTCGCCGCCTCGCCAAACCCGACCGAGATCAGCGTGATCTTGCCCTCGTAGCCGGCGACGTCGCCTGCCGCGTAGACCCCGTCGACGGTCGTGTCCATTGTGGTCGGATCGACCAGGATCTGGCGCTTCCCGTGCAGCTCGAGGCCCCAGTCGGCAATCGAGCCGAGGTGCGAGTGGAACCCGAGCAGCGTGATCAGCGCGTCGCAGTCCACCTCGTGCACCTCGCCGCTCGTCGTGTTCTCGATCACCAGCTTCTCGACCTCGCCGTTCCCGCGGATCTCGCGGACCTCGGACGGCACGATGATCCGGACTCTTCCCTCCTCCTCGATCCTGCGCGCCTCGTTGACGGAGGACTCGAGCGCGCGGAACCGGTCGCGCCGATGGATGAGCGTGATCGGGAGGCGGGCCGTGTCCTGGAGGCCAAGCGTCCAGTCGAGCGCCGAGTCGCCGCCGCCGACGATGACGCAGGCTTTGTCTCGGAAGGTGTCCTTCTGCTTGACGAAGTAGTGGAGGCCTCGCCCTTCCCATTCGTCGATCCCTTCGAGCCCGAGCTTTCTCGGCTCGAAGGCGCCGTGACCGGCGGTGACGATGATCGTCCGCGTCAGGTAGCTCTGGCCGGAATGGGTTCCGATCGCGAGCACCTCGTCACCGTTCTGCTGCACTCGCTCGAGCGTCGAGACCTCCTCGCCCAGATGGACGTCGGCTCCGAACTGGAGGCCCTGCTCGACGCAGAGGTCGACGAGGCCCTGGCCCTGGATCTTCGGGTGCCCGGCGACGTCGTAGACGTGCTTCTCCGGGTAGACCGCGGCGACCTGGCCTCCGAGCTGCTCGAGGCTCTCGACGATCCGGACCGACGCATCGCGGTGACCGGCGTAGTACGCCGCTGCGAGCCCGACGGGGCCGCCGCCGATGATGGTGATATCACAGACGCCTTCGGTCATCCGAACCGGATGCTACCGAGCGCCCTGGAAGGGCTAGTGACTGCAGCCGGAGCCGCAGCCGCCACCGGCTGCTGCTGCTGCGGGCTCGTCGGACACGCCTTCCACGCATTCCTTGGCCTGAAAGGACGAGCCGCACCCGCACGCCGCCTGGACGTTCGGGTTGTTGATCGCAAAGCCGGCACCCATGAGAGCGTCCACGTAGTCGATCTCGGAGCCCGTGAGGTACGGAGCGCTGAACGGGTCGATCACGACCGTGACGCCGTTCATCTCGATCTCGTTGTCACCGTCCTGGGGACCGCGGTCGAACCCGAGCGCGTACTGGAACCCCGAGCAGCCCCCGCCTTCGATGGCGATTCGAAGCACGGAAACCTCTTCCTCGGCGTCCTCGGCCATCAGCTCCCTGATCTTCGAGGCGGCGCTCTCCGTGATGGTGACCATGGACGAAGTCTAGCAATGCTCCCGGGGGTTGAAACCCCCGACTTTGTGACGGTCGTGCTCGTCCGGAATCGGTGCTCCTGCGGGCGTTTGGGCGCCGCACCGCACTCCCGCTTGTAGCGTTAGTATGCCCGGCGGTGAGCGCCGCTCTCCTCGCATCGCTGGACGACTGGTTCCCCTTCCTCGCGTACGGCTTCTTCGCGCTCGTCATCCCGGCGTCGATGATCGCGATGTCCTTCCTCTTCGCCTCGCGCGGGCGGAACTCGCGGGCACGCCGGATCCCGTTCGAGTCCGGGGTCTCGACGGGGCCACCGAAGCAGCAGCGCTTCACGGTCAGCTTCTACCTGACGGCGATGCTCTTCATCGTCTTCGACATCGAGATCGTCTTCCTCTTCCCCGTCGCGGTCGTGCTGAACGAGGTCGGAACGTTCGCGCTGGCCGAGTTCGGCTTCTTCATCGCGATCCTGGCCGTCGCCTACGTCTACGTCTGGAAGAAGGGAGCGCTCGAGTGGCGGTAGAGAGGAACGGCGGCAAGCGCCTGGCCGACTACGGGCTCAACTCGGAGCGGCTCCTGATGCGCCGGCCCGGCGGCGTTCGGCCGGATCCGAGCAAGTTCGAGGACGAGCTCGGAGACCTGGAGCAGAAGCTCATGCTCACGACCCTCGACAAGGCGGTCGCCTGGGCACAGGCCAACTCGATCTGGCCCGACACGTTCGGGCTGGCGTGTTGCGCGATGGAGATGATCGCCGTCGTTGGCTCGAGGTACGACATCGCGCGCTTCGGCGCCGAGGTCTTCCGCTCCTCGCCCCGCCAGGCCGACCTCCTGATCGTCTCCGGGCGGGTGGCGCACAAGATGGCCGCGCCCCTGCGCCAGATCTACGACCAGATGGTCGAGCCGAAATGGGTCATGGCCATGGGCGCGTGCGCCTCCTCGGGTGGGATGTTCAACAACTACGCAGTGCTCCAGGGGGTCGACAAGGTCGTTCCCGTCGACATCTACGTCCCGGGCTGCCCGCCGCGCCCGGAAGCGGTGCTCGAGGGCATCGTCCGCCTGCAGGAAAAGGTCAAGGCCGGAGTGCCGCCCGCGTACGAGACTCGCCGGGTCACCTCGTGGGCTACAACAGCGTTCCGGGGTCCGCGGAGGAGCGGCAGGCGTACGGGGAGACGACCGTCGTCGTCGAGCGCGAGCGCCTCGTGGACGCGGCACGCCACTGCCGCGACGAGCTCGGGTTCAACGTGCTCGCCGACATCGCCGCCGCCGACTACCTCGGCTGGGGCTCGCAGGGAGTGGCCGGCTACTGGGGGACGACCGGCGGGCGCGACATCAACGCCCCGGGCTCCTGGGGGCTCCAGCGAACGCCCCCGCCGAAGCCGAAGCGATTCTCGGTCAGCTACCACTTGCTCGCCCTGCGGGACGAATCCTCCCGGGTCCGGCTCCAGGTCTGGTGCGAGGAGGGCGAGCCGGTCGAGAGCGTCGTCTCGGTCTGGCCGACAGCGGACTGGCACGAG
>JBPCPR010000053.1:0-8400 GCA_050998925.1 Gaiellaceae bacterium | reverse complement strand
GATGAGGAGCCCGGCGACCGCCACGCCGGCGAGCGTGAAGAGCGCCCGCACAACGCTACGTGCGTAACGATGGCGGTCCGCCGGCCGGTCGACCTCTTCGTCAGTGATGCGATCTCGTTCCACGTGCCGATCCCTGTTCAGCAAACCCATATGTGTCACCTCGCTCGATTGATTGGTGAGCAGGGTGTTCCCGGCCCGTGCCGGTCTGTAACGCCCTCTTAAGCCGTAGAGGGTTGATGTGAATTCGGCCGCCGTCGGGGGCGCTCCAGACCAAGCTGGGCACCGAGGCCGCTCGCGGTGCGTAGCAGCGCTACGTGCCGTGTCTGGGGCGTCACCCGGCCCGGCCGAACTCTCGCATCAGGCCTCAAGCCAGCTCGCGGCGGAGGACGGCGTCCACCGCGCGCAGGGCGACGCGCGTCTCTCCAAGCGTCGGCTCGCGGGTCGTCAGACGCTGGAGCCTCAGCCCGGGAAGGAGGAAAAGGCCGGCGAGACGGCGCGGCAGCGCCTGCAGGACGAGCCAGAGCTCCATCGAGAAGGCCAGAGAGACGAGTATCACGACGACCGGGGTGTAGAACGCGGGCGCGAGCGGCCAGAGCCTTTCGGCGACGAAGGTGACCGGCAAGACCAGGGCGGCGAAATTCGTTCCGCAGCGCGTCGAGAAGCGGGAGGGCATCGCCTCGCCCGCCCACGTGGAACGAAGCCGCCGTTCCTCGACCGCGGCGATGGCCCGATGCTCGGCCCCGTGCAGCGATAGCGTCCGCCCGCGGAAGAGCCAGGCGAGGAGAATCGCAGTCAGCGCGAGGCCGACCACGAGCCCTACGGTCTCCGGCAGGAAGACGAATCCGAAGGGGACGACGAGAGCTCCGCCCAGGATCGCTCTGTCACGGTCCCGCGCGATACCGGTCTTCCGGAACAGGGGGGAGAGGGAGGCCGAGAGCCGCGCCAGGCCGCGAACGAGCGGAAGCCGAAGCCAGGGCGTCTCGGAGCTCGGCATCCGCCCCTCGCTCAGAGTGCCGTCGCAGCGCGCGAAGGCCCAGTAACGCTCGCTCACGATCACGACGCCGTTCGGACGCGCCATACCGCCCAAACGAGGAAGCGAAGGAGCCTCGTCGGCCGCAGCGAGGAACGGAGCGGGCGTCTCCATCCCCTCACTCTGTCGAAAGGCCGTCCGGCCCGGAAGGGCCGAACGGCCTGTTTCGGCAGTTCGTCGGTCCTAGAAGCGGCCGCGGCCGAGGAAGCCGAGGACGACCAGGACGAGAATGACGATGAGAACGATCCAGAGAATGTTCATACGCGCCTCCTCTCGTGTAGTGGCCGTATTCCCGATCGGCCGCGGCGCTAACCAAGGGCGCCGAAGCGGGGCGCTAGACTGCCTGCATGCCGACGCGCGAGGACGTCTTCGAGGCGCTGAAAGTCGTGGAGGACCCGGAGCTCGGGATGGACATCGTCGAGCTGGGCCTCGTCTACGACGTGGAAGTCGACGGCCCGAAGGTGCACGTCACCTACAGCCTGACCTCGATGGGCTGCCCGGTCGGGCCCTTGATCGAGCAGCAGATCGCAGAGACCGTGAGCGAGATGCCGGGTGTCGAAGAGGTGGAGCCGGAGCTGACGTGGAGCCCACCCTGGTCGCCCGAGAAGATGTCCGACGACGCCAAGTTCGTCCTCGGCTTCGGCTAGCGCACCCGCGACGGCCCTAGAGCGTCAGGATGACCTTGCCGAACTGCTTTCCGCTCTCAAGATGGCGGTGGGCTTCCGCTGCGTCCGCGAGCGGGAACACCCGGTCGACGAGCGGCTTCACGCGACCGCTCGCAACCAGCTCGTAGACACCGGCGAAGTCCTCGGCCGTCCCCATCGTCGACCCCAGGATCGAGAGCTGCTTCCAGAAGATGCGGTGCAGGTTGGCCGGCGGGTTGGGGCCGCTGGTCGCACCGCAGACGGCGATGCGCCCACCCGTGCGCGCCACCTGAAGAGAGGTCTTCCAGGTGGCGTCGCCGACGTGCTCGACGACGACGTGGACGCCTCCCTCGGTCGCCTCCTTGACCACGGACACCACGTCACCGCTCTCGTGGTTCACGGTCTCATCGGCTCCGAGGTCGCGCGCCCGCTCGAGCTTCCCGTCGTCCGAGGACGTGACCACGACCCTGGCGCCAAGCGCCTTGGCGATCAGGAAGGCAGCGCTCCCGACACCGCTCCCGATCCCCCAGACGAGAACCCACTCGCCCTCTCTGAGCCCCGCCCGGGTCACGAGCATGCGGTAGGCCGTCTCGTAGACGAGCGGGAACGCGGCGGCTTCCTCGAACGAGAGCTGCTGCGGAATCTGATGGACGTTCTCGTGCGGTATCGCGATCAGCTCGGCGTGGGTGCCGTCGCGGTGCTCGCCGACGATCTCGGCCCCGTCCCTGAGGCCCGGGTTCAGGACAACTCTCTGGCCGAGCTGGAACCCGTCGACGCCCTCGCCGAGGGCCTCCACGACGCCGGCGCCGTCCGCGCCGAGGATCCTGGGCTTGGGCACCGACGGGAGCCCCTGGCGGAGCCAGATATCGAGATGGTTGAGGGATGCGGCCTTCAGCCGGATCAGAACCTCGCCGGCCCCTGCGACCGGATCCTCGACCTCGTCGAGTCGCAGGACCTCCGGGCCGCCGTCCTCGTGGATGCGCATCGCCTTCATGGACGGCAGATCCTACTCCCGGGGCGCTGGTACCTTGGCGTTCGATGACGCAGGCCGAGCTGCAAGCACTGGCCCGGGAACTCGGGATCGACGCGATCGGGGCGGCCCCGGCGGAACCGTATGTCGAGACCGAGCGCCACATCCGGGAGCGCCGCGAGCGGGGCCTCTTCGCGGACATGCGCTTCACGATGGCCCAGCCCCACGTCTCCTGCCATCCGGAGTCCTTGCTGCCCGGAGCCCGGACGGTCGTGTCCGCTGCGCTTTGCTATTACGCGCCCGAGCCGGATCCTCCGGGAGGCCACGGACGTCTGCCGCGGTACACCTGGGCCGACCACTACGCGGCGCTCCGGGACAAGCTGGACGCCCTCGGCCGAGAGCTCGGCGGCGGCTACCGCGTCCTCGTCGACCAGAACCAGCACGTGGACCGGGAGGGGGCGGCGCGCGCCGGAGTCGGCTTCTACGGGAAGAACACGCTTCTGATCACCCGCAAGCACGGATCCTGGGTCGTCCTCGGCACGATCGTGACGGAGGTCGAGATCGAGCCGAGCCCTCCGCTCGAGCTCGATTGCGGCACCTGCCGTCTCTGCATCGACGCGTGTCCGACACAGGCGCTCGAGGAGGCCGGCACCCTCGACGCGACCCGCTGCCTCTCGTACTGGACGCAGTCGCCCGAGTCGATCCCGGTGGGCTACCGGCCGGCGCTCGGGCCTCAGGTCTATGGCTGCGACATCTGCCAGGACGTCTGCCCGTGGAACCGGGGGGTCGAAAAGCGGCGACACGAGGAGGAGTTGCCCGAGCGCGCCGAGCCGCACGTGTCCCTGGTGGATTGGCTGGAGGCGCCGGGCGCGGAGCTCGTGAGCCGCTACGACCGGCTCTACGTGCCGAAGAACGATCCGCGGTACCTGCGCCGAAACGCCCTGGTGGCGGCCGGGAACTCGGGCGAGGCGGCCCTGGAGCCACTGGTTGCCAGGTATACCGACGATCCCGACCCGATGCTTCGCGAGCACGCTGAATGGGCGCTCGAACGCCTGTCCTGAGCTGGTTGGGCAACCCGGGCGAGCCGCCCGAGGCCGAGGCGGAGCGCCTGCGCGAGACGGACGCCTGGATCGCCTGGGTACGCCTCGCAGCGGTGCCCTTCGCCGCCGTCCAGGTTCTCCTCACGCCGGCCTATCCGGACGGCTACGAGGTCTGGGCCTGGATCGCAACCGCCCTCCTCGCGGCCGGAGCGGGAGTCTTTCTCTTCCTGACCCGCCTACCACGGTCGCTCGCCGAGAGGCACGTGCTCGGGGCCGCGTCGCTTGCCTTCGACATCGGAGTCGTCGCGGCCTTCGTCCTCGTGTACTCCTTCGAGGAAGGCTCGCCGATCCTCCAGCTTCTCTACCTCCCCCTGGTCGAGGGGGCGCTGCGCTACGGGCTCGCCGGCGGCCTTGCCGTCCCGTTCGCTCAGCTTCCCGTCGTCCTCGTGTTCGAGTGGTGGCGGACACACCGGTTTGACGGCGGGGCCTTCGACGCCGATCAGGTGACTTTCCCGCTCGGGCTCCAGCTCATCATGGGTCTCGTGGTGGGGTGGCTCGTGGATCGATTGCGTCGCGAGAGCGGCCTCGCGGGCTCACGGGCGCGAGAGGCCGAGCTGCTTCGCGACCAGATCGGGCGTCGCGCCGACCAGTTGGAGGCGGTGAATCGCTGTGCCCGCGCGCTCTCCTCTACGCTCGACCCGGCCGAGGCCTTCCGTCGTTTCCTGCGCGAGGCCCAGACGGCGTTCCACTTCGACCGGCTCTCGCTCGTGCTCGTGCGGGGTGACCGCGCCGAGGTGCTCGCGATCGCCGGCCAGGGCGACGAGACTGTCCTGCCGGCCGGGACGAACGTCCCGCTCGAGGGGACGGCGTTGGCGGAGGTGTGCAGCACGGGCAGGACGGTCGTACGCGATGACATGGCAGAGCCACCGCGGTTCAGCGAGGACTCCGAGCTGGTGGACTTCGGCTTGCGATCGCGCGTCGCCGCTCCGCTCCCGGCTGGGGACCGGATCCTCGGGATGCTGTCCGTGTCTCGCCGGAACCCGAGCGCTTTCTCGGCGGACGACGTGAGCTTGATCACCCTGTTGGGCCGGCAGGTCGCAACTGCGGTGGAGAACATCCAATCGTTCGAGGCCGAGCGGAATGCCGCCGAGGAGCTCAGGCGCCTCTCGGCGCTCCGGGCGGACTTCGTCTCGCTTGTCTCGCACGAGCTTCGCGCTCCCATGGCGTCGGTGATCGGCTGTGCCGCCACCCTGCGGAGCCGTTGGCACGTTCTCAGCCCGGATCAACGCGAGTCGTTTCTCGCTTTGATCGAGGACGAGACCTCGCGCCTCGCCGCGCTGATCGGCGACGTCCTCGATACCTCTCGCATGGACGCCGGGACCTTCAGCTACTCGTTCGACCTCGTAGACGTCGAGGCGCTCGTCCGCGAGGCGGTCGCGGCGACCCAACTTGGCCACGAGGAGATCCGTGTGCGGGCGGAGGTCGCCTCGCCGCTGCCGGCCGTTCGGGGTGACCGCGAACGGCTCCGCCAGGTGCTTCTGAACCTACTCGGAAACGCCGTCAAGTACACTGTCCTCGAGGACGAGATCGAGGTGCGAGCCGTCGCTTCGAACGGCCGCGTCGAGATCGCGGTCAGCGATCACGGACCCGGGATCGCGCCGGCCGACCAGCGTCTCATCTTCGAGAAGTTCGGTCGTGCGACGCCCTCCGGCTCGACGCCCGGTGCGGGACTCGGGCTCTTCATCGCGCGCTCCATCGTCGAGGCCCACGATGGCTCGCTCGAGGTCGAGTCGACGCCGGGAGCCGGGTCGACCTTCGTGCTCAGCTTGCCCGCCGGGATCTAGCGACGCTGCGGCGACTTCGCGAGCGCGGTCGCGAGGGCCTTGGCCCTGGCGGCGACTTCCCGGCGCAGATCGGGCGGCTCGAGCACCACCGCCTCGCCTCCGTGAGACAGGATCTCGCCGACGAGCCAGTCGGCGCTTCCGACCTGGAGCGCCTCGAGCGCGCTCCCGTCCGCGAGCGGCCTCGCGCCCCGCTCGAGGCGCCAGCGCGCGACCGTCGGCGAGAAGAGAACCCGAGCCGTCCGGGCCTCCTCGAGGCCCCGCGGTGCGACTCCGGGGCGAGGCTTGAACCCCGCCCGCTGCCTCTTGGCGCTGCGCATGCGATCGAGCCGGAAGCTTCGGACCGCGTCTCGCGTTGTGTCCCAGGTATCCACGTACCAGTGGGGAAGCTCACGACGGAAGCGGTAGGGCTCGACTCGCCGGAGGCTCGCGGTGGTCTCCCCGACCTTCAGGTACTCGATCTCGACGAGCCGGTGCTCCGAGATCGCGTCCGACAGGGTGCGGATCAGCTTCTCCTCCTGCGTCGCCGCTGCCGGAGCGGCAGCCTCGTCCAGCTCGAACTGCCCGAACGTCTCCTCGAGCTTTCCGCGGACGCGGTCGAGGGGCGTGTGCGCCTCCGCCGCGATCATGGGGCCGACGAACTCGAGCGCGAGCCGGATCGCGCGTGCCTCGAGCGGCGTCAGTCGCGGTGGCCGCCGGAAGGTATCGCCGAAGAGCTCCTTCTCGATGTGGACCGAGTCGCCGTCGATCGACGCATAGAGGGCGTAGCAGCCACCTCCGAAGTTGACGAGATTCAGGAGCTGGAGGTGCTCGTCGAGATGCTCGAGCGGAATGCGGAACCGCTCCGCGAGCTCTGCGGCCGGGATGTCGGCCGAGGCGCCCTCGCCGCAGCGGGCCAGAAGGTGCGCCAGGAGCGCCTGCAGCAGGCCGAAGCGCTCGGGGGCCACCGGACCGGCAGTGCGCTCGACCATCTCTCCCGCTTCCTTGGCGGCCGCTTCGCTCGCCGGCTCGGGAGGCGGTCCCTGGTGGGCGGCGACCACGCGCTTGACGGATCGCTCGACGAGGGTGACGAGCTCACGCGGCTCGAGCGGACGCGCTCGTCCTTCCTGGTTCAAGACCCAGGAGGCGAGCCGGCCCAGGCCGGAGTACCCGGTCACGAACACCCCTTCGTCAACGTGGCCACGATCGGCGAAAGCGCGCTCGACGAGCCAGGCCAGGTCCTCGGCCAGCTCGATTCGCGCTTCGCCCGTGATCTCGCCCACCTGCCACGGCGGCCGGCCTCGGTAGACGGAGGCGTCGAACCCTTCCGAAACCCGGAAGTCGCGCTCGCGGCGCGTGGCAAACCGGATGTCGCCGCGGACGCGGGAGACACGGAAGGTCCGCTCCTCCTCGCGGTCGTGATCCCACCCGACCATGTACCAGGAGCCGGCGTCCGTGAAGAGGGCATAGGGGTTGATCGTCCGCTCCGACTCCTCGTCGCGCTGCATCGACAGATAGCGGAACTTCACGGTCCGGCCCTTCGAGATCGCTCCCTCGAGCTTGGTCAGCCGCCCCGACATCTCCTCCGAGTAGTCGGGGTCGTGGACCTGCACCGCCGACTCCCGGCTCGACTCGAGTGGCGCCGGCCGGCCGAGCGCGAGGTTCTGGAGCGCAAGCCGGAGCGGCTCGGCGTAGGCGAAGCGCCCGTCGAGCAGATGGAATGCCGTCTGGAGCGCAGCCAGCTCGTCGTCCTCCAGATCGAGCGCGGGGAGGAAGTACTGCTCGGAGCGGAGCGTGTAGAGCTCCTCCCCTGTGAACTCGTCACGCTGGGAATGGAGCGGGACGCCCAGCGAGATCAGCTCGCTTCGGTCCGAGTAAAAACGCCGGGCGAAGGCCTCGTCGGACATCTCCGAGTATCCCTCCACGTTCGTCTTCACGTCCCGCGCGGTGATCGGCCGGCGCTCGGCCATCAGGTAGGCGACGAGCGAGAGCTGCCGGATGAGCTTGTCGGTGTCGTGCGACACGGGTCCTAGTATTTCGGACGTGCGTGCCTCCCCGCAGCCGATCTTCGCGCATCTCGACCTGGACGCCTTCTTCGCCGCCGTGGAGGAGCTCGAGCATCCGGAGCTGGTCGGGCGACCTCTGATCGTGGGCGGCGACCCGCACGGGCGCGGGGTGGTCGCGACCGCGAACTACGAGGCGCGGCGCTACGGGATCGGATCGGCGATGTCGAGCGCGGAGGCGCTCCGCCGCTGCCCGCAGGCCGTCTTCGTGCCTCCGAGCAAGGGCTTGTACTCCCGTTATTCCCGCACGGTCTGGGCGGCGGTGCGCGAAGTCGTCCCGACCGTGGAGCGAACCGGCCTCGACGAGGGCTATCTCGACGTGGGAGAGGCGGCTCGCGACTTCGGCGAGGCCCGTGCGATCGCCGAGGCCGTGCGGGCCGCGGTGCGTGCGGCCGCGGGTCTCTCCTGCTCGCTCGGCGTCGCGCCTTGCAAGGTGGTCGCGAAGGTGGCAAGCGACCGCCGGAAGCCCGGCGGGATCACGATCGTACGGCCGGGCCGGGAAGCGGCGTTCCTGGCGCCGTTCGATCTGAGGCGCCTCCCCGGTGTCGGCCCGCGGGCGGACGAGCGTCTGCGTGCTGCGGGGCTCTCGACGATCGGCGACCTCGCGGCTCTCGACGACGAGCACCTCCGGCGGCTCCTCTCCGGCAAGGTAGGGCGCGTCCTACGGGATCGAGCGCGCGGGATCGACCCTCGCGGGCTCGAGTTTGCGACCGAGAGCGTGTCGATCGGGCACGAGGAGACCTTTACCCGGGACGTGTCCGACCGCGAGCGCCTGCACGACGAGCTCCGGCGGATGTCGGTTCGAGTCGCCGAGCGGCTGCTCGAGACCGGTC